>NZ_CACSIS010000017.1:0-134862 GCF_902705905.1 Klebsiella sp. 18074
GAATCTACTCATGGTTAAATCCTTATCAGTTATGGGGATAACAGATTCGGATTTTCCCATGAGTAGCATTACTGGCAGAGCCAACTTTTTGCTGACCACCTCCATAGGAGGTGGTGTTCATTCAGGTATAAACAGCGGCGCGCCCACCAGGGCGGTCATCGCCCCTGTCGCCAGCTCCTGGGGCGCCACCAGGGTGCGCGCCGCAATATCCGCCAGCACCAGCACCAGGGCGCCAAC
This sequence comes from Klebsiella sp. 18074, assembly GCF_902705905.1. Taxonomy (NCBI): domain Bacteria; kingdom Pseudomonadati; phylum Pseudomonadota; class Gammaproteobacteria; order Enterobacterales; family Enterobacteriaceae; genus Klebsiella; species Klebsiella sp. 18074. Next base: position 238 of record NZ_CACSIS010000017.1, read on the forward strand.
CGGCGCCGCCAGCGGCAGCGCCAGGCGAATGTCCTCGGTAATCAGCCGCCGCACCACGTGCGGGACCACCAGGCCGACAAAGCCGATAGGCCCGGCAACGGCGACCGCCGAACCGCACAGCAGCGCGATGGCGGCGAGCCCCAGCAGCCGGGTTTGGGCAATTTTCACCCCCAGACCGAGGGCGACCTTATCCCCCAAAGCCAGGACGTTAAGCCGCGGGGCGATGGCGATGGCGACCAGCAGCCCGCCCAGCGCCGGGATCAGCGCCGCGCGCAGCGTCTGCCACTTCAACCCAGCCAGATCGCCCGCCAGCCAGGTGCGCATCGCCAGCAGCGTTTGTTCGTCCAGAATCAGGACAGCCGCGGTCACCGCCGACGCAAAGGCCGAGAGCGCCACCCCGCACAGGGTGATGCGCAGCGGCGTCATGCCGCCGCGTCCGGAGGAGGCCAGCAGCATCACGGCGCCAAACAGCAGCCCTGCGCCACAGGCGGCGGTCAGCGGGCGGCCGAACGCCGCTTCGCCGAGGCCCAGCGCCGAGGTCGCCACCACCGCCAGCGACGCGCCGGCATTGAGGCCGAGAATATGCGGTTCGCCGAGCGGATTGCGGATCACCGTCTGCAGCAGCATGCCCGCGATGCCGAGCGCGGCACCGGTCAGCAGCGCGGCGGCCAGGCGCACGAGGCGTAAATCGATGATAATTCGCTGGTCAAAACTGCGCGGATCGTAATGGAGCAGCGCCTGCAGTATGGTGGGCGGCGCAATCCAGCGCGCCCCCAGCCCCAGATGCACCAGCGAACCGCCGATCAGCAGCAGGGTCAGCACCACCACGGACAGCCGCGGCCGGGCGCGTCGGCGCCGGAGCATCAGCGCGCTGGCGCTCATTGTCCGGCCGCCTGGCGGGCGCGAAAGGGCATAAAGAACGGTTTACCGGTTTGCGGGTTCAGCGACATCTGCACGTCAACGTCAAACACCGTTTTAATCAGCTCCGGCGTACAGGTTTCATTTTCACCAATCACCCCGGCAATGCGCCCCTGCTTAAGAAACACCAGGGTATCGGCATAGTTCACCGCAAAGTTCAGGTCGTGCAGGACGGTGACCACCGTGCGCCCGTGTTCGCGGGTCAGGGTCTGCAGCAGCTCGAGAATATCGACCTGATAGCGCAGATCGAGCCAGGTGGTGGGTTCGTCGAGCAGAATGGTGGCGGTCTGCTGGGCCAGCGCCATCGCTATCCAGCAGCGCTGGCGCTGGCCGCCGGAGAGGCTGTCCACCGGCAGATGGGCGAACTCCGCGGTGCCGGTCAGCGCCAGCGCCTCCTCCACCGCCCGCTCGTCGTCAGCCGACCACTGGCGCATCAGCCCTTGCCAGGGATAGCGCCCGCGCGCGACCAGCTCGAAAACCGTCAATCCTTCCGGGGTGAGCGGCGACTGGGGCAGTATCCCCAGCCGGCGCGATACCGTCCGGGTGGGCAGCTCGTGGATAACCTCACCGTCGAGGCGCACGCTGCCGCCGAGCGGCTTGAGCATTCGGGCGATGGTCGATAGCAGGGTCGATTTCCCGGAGCCGTTGGCCCCGGCCAGTACCGTCATTTTGCCGTGGGGGATCGTCAGATTAATATCGTTGACGATAAGGGTCTGGCCGTATCCGGCCGACAGGGAATCCAGCACAATCCCCTGCTCTGCAGGCATCACCCGCTGTGGCATAACTCGCTCCCGCACCGCAGCGGCGTGGCATCAGGCCCGCACGGACTGCACTCAAACAAAAATACATCTCATTCTCTTTTGATCATGATGTGAATGAATGTAGTAGTCAACACTCTGTTTTACGCGCAGCGAAAAGGCGCTACCTGTCACCTGCCATAGCGGCACAACCTTAATTAAATCCATTAAAAACAGAATGATAAATACTATTTTTGCAATTCATGCCACCGCCAAAACGCCGCTTTCGCCGGCAGCGATTTTTTATCTTACATAACGTTTACTACTACATTGCTACGTGGTTGAATGATTCTCAATTACATATCTGAGCGCCAATTATGGTGGATAACGGATAGATAATATTTTTAAGGGCAATGATTTAATTGGCTTTTTCTGTCCGCAAAGGACGGATTCGTTCACGAGAAACAGACAAATGACGCAATCAACTGTCCCTTTCACGACATTGAAAGGGCGTGCACTTTTTTCACTGATTTTTTTAGGTTCCTTTACCTCTCCGGGGATTATCGCCGCGCAAACCGCGGCGGAAAAAGATAAAAAAGCCGCCGACGAAACCATTACGGTGGTGGCCGACGGCAGCCAGCAGAACGCCACCAGCGGCTATCAGCCGCTCAGCAGCGCGACCGCGACGCTGACCTCAATGCCGCTGCTGGATATCCCGCAGGTGGTTAACACCGTCAGCGATCGGGTGCTGGAAGATCAGCACGTCACCTCGCTTGACGAAGCGCTGTATAACGTCGCCAACGTCGTGCAGACCAATACCCTCGGCGGCACCCAGGACGCCTTTACCCGCCGCGGTTTCGGCGCCAACCGCGACGGTTCTATTATGACCAACGGGCTGCGCACCGTCCTGCCGCGCAGCTTCAACGCCGCCGCCGAGCGCGTGGAGGTGCTGAAAGGCCCAGCCTCGACGCTGTACGGCATTCTCGACCCCGGCGGGCTGATTAACGTGGTGACTAAACGCCCGCAAAAAACCTTCGGCGGCTCGATTTCGGCGACCTCCACCAGCTTTGGCGGCGGCAGCGGCCAGTTTGACGTCACCGGGCCCATCGAAGGGACGCGCCTCGCGTACCGGGTCATCGGCGAATATCAGCGTGAAGACTACTGGCGCAGCTTTGGCAAAGAGAAGAGCAGCTTTATCGCCCCTTCCCTGACCTGGTTTGGCGACCGCGCCACGGTCAACGTGGCGTACTCGCATCGCGACTACAGTACGCCGTTCGATCGCGGGACGATTTTCGATCTCAATACCAAAAAGGCGGTCAACGTCGATCGTAAAACCCGCTTCGACGAGCCGTTCAATATTACCGACGGCTACTCCGATCTGGCGCAGATTAACGCCGAATACCGGCTTAACGAGGCCTGGACCGCCCGCTTTGACTACAGCTACAGCCAGGATCACTACAACGACGATCAGGCGCGGGTCATGGCCTATGATTCGGCCACCGGCGACCTGACCCGCCGCGTGGACGCCACCCACGGCTCAACCCAGAAGATGCACTCGACCCGCGCCGATCTGCAGGGCGACGTGGTGATTGGCGGTTTCTACAACGAGATCCTCAGCGGTATCGCCTACGAGAACTACGATCTGCTGCGCACCGACATGATCCGCTGTAAGAATACCAAGGGATTCAATATCTACAATCCGGTCTACGGCACCGTCGATAAATGCACCAGCGTGTCGGCGTCCGATAGCGATCAGCGCATTCAGCAGGAGAGCTACGCCGCCTACCTGCAGGACGCGCTCTACCTCAACGACAGCTGGATCGCCGTCGCCGGCGTGCGCTACCAGTATTACACCCAGTACGCCGGCAAGGGGCGTCCGTTTAACGTCAATACCGACAGCAGCGACCAGAAGTGGACGCCGAAGTTTGGCCTGGTTTATAAGCTGACGCCGACCATTTCACTGTTCGGTAACGTGGCGCAGTCGTTTATGCCGCAGTCGTCCATCGCCAGCTATATCGGCAACCTGCCGCCGGAAGAGTCCACCTCCTATGAGCTGGGCGCCAAGTTTGAGCTGTTCAGCGGCGTGACTGCCAATATCGCCCTGTTCGATATCGATAAGCGCAACGTGCTGTACAACGAAACGGTCGGGGATGAAACCATTGCCAAAACGGCGGGCAAGGTGCGCTCGCGGGGCGTGGAGATGGACGTCGCCGGGTCGCTCACCGACAACCTGAGCATCATCGCCAGCTACGGCTATACCGACGCCAAGGTGCTCGACGATCCGGACTACGCCGGTAAGCCGATGCCAAACGTGCCAAAACATACCGGCTCGCTGTATATGACCTATGACGTGCATAACGTCTACGCCGGCAATACCCTGACGCTCGGCGCGGGAGGACACGCGGTCAGCAAGCGTTCCGCCACCAACGGCGCGGACTATTACCTGCCGGGGTACGGCGTCGCGGACGCGTTCGCCGCCTACAAGATGAAGCTGCAGTATCCGGTCACCCTGCAGGTTAACGTCAAAAACCTGTTCGATAAGACCTACTACACCTCTTCGGTCGGCACCAATAACCTGGGCAACCAGATTGGCGACCCGCGCGAAGTGCAGTTTACGGTGAAGATGGACTTTTAAGCGCCTGACGCTCTCCCGCGCAGCGCAGCGTTGCCGCCGGGAGAGACTCCCCATCGCCAATCCTACCAGTCCTCCGCCTGGCCCAGGATGCGCAAAATGTCCTGCCGATGACCGACCAGCTGCGGATTATCACGGTGGCGCGGGAAGGGCAGCGGCAGCGTAAATTCGGCAATAATTCGCCCCGGACGGGGCGACATCACCAGCACCCTTTCGCACAGCAGCAGCGCCTCTTCGATATCGTGCGTCACCAGCAGGCTGGTATAGCCCTGCTGCTGCCAAAGCGCGATCAGCTCGCGCTGCATGCCGATGCGCGTCAGGGAATCCAGCTTGCCTAAGGGCTCATCGAGCAACAGCAGCCGCGGCTCATTGAGCAGCGCCCGCGCCAGCGCCGCCCGCTGGGCCATCCCGCCGGAGAGCTGACGCGGCCAGGCGGCGCTAAACGCCTCCAGCCCCATCCGCGCAATCAGCGCGTCGGCCTTTGGCTCCAGCCCTTTCCTCCCCTGCGCCTGCGGCCCGAGCAGCACGTTTTGCCGCACCGTCAGCCACGGATAGAGGGTTGGGTCCTGAAACACCAGGATCCGCTCCGGCCCCGGGGGGCCCATGCGGCGGTCGTCGATCTGCACCTGCCCGCTCTGCAGCACCTCCAGCCCCGCCAGCAGCCGCAACAGGGTGGATTTCCCGCAGCCGGACGGCCCCAGCAGCGCCACGCTCTCTCCGGGGCGCAACCGCAGGCTGATATTCTCCAGCACCGGCACCGTCTGGCGGCCCAGCGCAAAGGCGTGGCTCAGATGGGCGATGTCGATGGCCGCACCGGCCGGCGTCGCCGTAGTCGCGGTCGTTACCATGTCATGCCTCCCCGCTGCCAGCTCAGCAGCCGGTCGCGTAAAATAAACAGTCCGCTAATCAGGCCGGAACAGAGAAAGGCCATCACCAGCAGCGCGGCGTACATGTTGGGATAGGCCGCCCAGCCCTGCGCCCACTGCAGATAGAAGCCGATCCCCGATTTAACGCCGACCATCTCGGCGACGATCAGCACCGAAAACGAGGCGCCTAATCCCATAAACAGCCCAACGAAAACGTTCGGCAGCGCGGCGGGAATGGCCACCCGCAGGATCAGAAAACGCTGGCTGGCCCCCAGCGTGCGCGCCACGTCGTACCAGGCTTTGTCGATGCTCACCACCCCGGACCACGTCAGTACGGTGACCGGAAACCAGGTGCTGAGGGCAATTAAAAAGACGCTGGCCCCGAAGCTGGAAGGGAAGATAAACAGGCACAGCGGCAGTAGCGCCGTTGACGGCACCGGCCCGAGCAGGCGCAGCACCGGATGCAGCCAGTAGCCAATGCGCTGCGACCAGCCAATGGCCAGCCCGCTGATAAAGCCGCTGGACGTTCCGAGCAGCACCCCGAGGCTCAGCAGGCCCAGCGAGTGCAGCAGGCTATCGAGCAGGCGCGGCCAGTCGTCATACAGGACTTCGATCAGCGCCTGCGGTGGGGCAAAAAACGGCACCGGCAGCAGCGCGGATTTCGCCGTCAGCCACTCCCACAGGCCAAACAGCACCGGCAGCAGCGCCAGCCATTTCCCGGCATGCTGCAGGCGCCCGCCCCGCTGGCGCCAGTAGCGGTAGCTCAGCGCCAGCAGCAGAAGCCCACCGGCGATCGCCAACTGCGTCAGCGCCCAGCCTTCGCTGTAGGGCCAGCGCCGCCCGGCATCCGGCCACCTCAGGGTAAAAAGCCCGCCCGCCAGCCATAGCGCGGCGGCCAGCGCGCCTTCAGCCCACAGCGCTCCGCCGGCCCGAGGCCGCGACAGCGCCTGCTCAGGCGAATACGTTGGCATAGATACTCTCCGCAAACTGATGAGGATCGGTCCCGGGCTTGATCACCTGCACCCGCTGCAGGTCAATGGCGTACTGGGTCAGCTCTTTGACGAACGCCTCGCCGACGGCGTGGTGGCCGTGGCCCTGGCCGTGAAGGATCCCCGAGACCTCGGCCTCATTGGTATTCAGCGCGTGGGCCATAAACGCCTGCGCCACGCTTTCCGGGTGGGCCGAAGCGTAGCTGTGCGCCTCCAGAATGGCCTGGGTCAGCGCGGCGGCGGCCGGCTTATGGTCCCGCGCCAGCGATCCGCTCACCCCCAGCACGCAGCAGCTCAAGTTGGCGTAATCCCCGCTCATATTGCTGGCGATCAGCTGATACTTGCCGGTCTCCAGCAGGCGATAGCTAAAGGGTTCGCTGCCGCTGATGGCGGCAATCTCGCGCTTGTCGAGCGCCACGCTCAGCAGATCGGCGGGATAGACCTTCCACTGCACGTCGCTGAGCGGATCGATCCCGTGACGTTTGAGCAAAATGGCGAAGAAATTTTTATCCGGGCCGGCCATATCGGTCACCCCGATAGTCTGCCCCTTCAGGCTCTCGAGGCCGCCAAACGGCGAATTTTTTGCCGTCAGCAGATTCAGGCAGCCGCCGTGCGTCCCGGCGGTGAGCTTGACGTCAAAGCCCTGCTCCAACGCCTTCAGCCAGCGCAGCGCCATCCCGACGCCAGCGTCCGCCTTGCCGGTAGCTATCGCCTCCAGCAGAACGTCGGTCGAGTTACCAAAATTAACGAACTCCACGTCGAGATTGTACTTGCTGAAAAACTTCTGCTGCTCGGCCACCGCGACCGGGGCAAGGCACACCGCGCTTTTGTTGATCGCCAGCCTGATTTTGTAGGGTTCGGCCAGGCGCAGCGCCGGGTTTTCCCCCTCGGCGGGCATCGCCGCCATATCGTGCGCCCACAGCGGCCAGGCCGTCGCCGCCAATGCCGTACCGGCGCTCAGCTGAAGAAAACGGCGGCGGGAAAAAGAGGTCTGGATCATGGCGTGGTCTCCTGAGGCGCGGTTCGCGCGGGGACGGTAAAGCCGTCATCAAAGGTCGGCGTGACGTCCAGCCTGGCGCGGATCAGCCCGTTGGCCTGATAAAAATCGGCGGTGGCCTGCTGCTGGTCGACGATCCGCGAGTCCAGGCGCTGCCACTGCGATTGCCGGTTCGCGAACTGCGCCCGGGCGATCTCCGGCGGGAAACGAATGATCTCCCCGAGGGTTTTGCCGTAGCTGTCCAGATTGGCATAGGCCCAGCGCTCGGCGCCCGCCAGGCGATGCAGATAGTCCTGCAGCGCCGCCCGCTTAGCCGGATCCTTAAGGCTGGCGTCGGTGGCCGCAAGGAAGGTGTTGCCGGGCAGCAGCCCCTTGCCGCTGACCAGAATTTGCCCCTCGGCGGTTTTCACCATCTGGGTGGTGTAGGGCTCCCAGGTCGCCCAGGCATCCACCGATCCGTTAAGCAATGCCACTTTGGCATCCACCGGGCCGAGGAAGACCCACTGCACGTCCCCGGGCGATATCCCCGCCTGCTCCAGCGCCTTGAGGGCGACAAAGTGGCCGATGGACCCCTTCCCGGTCGCGATGCGTTTGCCCTTTAAGTCCGCCGCGCTTTTCAGCGGGCTGCCCGGCGGGACCAGCACCGCGGTGCCGGCGGGGTTGCTTTTATCGACGGCGATCGCCTTTACCGGCGCACCGTTGGCGAGGGCGAAGAGTAGCGGCGCATCGCCGATAATCCCGGCATCAACCGCACCGGCGTTCAGCGCTTCCGCCAGCGGCGCGGCGGCGGGAAACTCCGCCCACTTGATATCGTAGTTCAGGTTTTGCAACGCATTCGCGGCTTCAAGCTGCGAGCGCATGCCGCCCTTTTGATCGGCAATGCGCAGGGTGACGCGCTCCTGCGCCGCCGCATGGGCGCTCAGCGCCAGCAGCACGAGCGCCGCGGCTAAAGGGGTTCTCTTTCGTTCGCGCATGGTGATTATCCTTATAATTGAAAAGCCTGTTTGCCCGCCGCCTGCCAGGCGCTGTCGCTCTGCGGCGTATGCACCCGCCCGCACAGCACGTTGCGATAGTGACGCTCCAGAGGATGCTGGCGGCTGAGCCCGTGATTGCCGGTGAGCTCCAGCGCCAGGCTAACCGCCGAAATGGCGTTGTCGGTGATGGTCACCTTCGCCAGATTGGCTTCAGCGGTGGTAAATCCCAGCTCGGCCGCCCGCTGCAGCAGGCAGCGGTTGGTCAGCAGCGCGCCCTCGATCTGCCCGACTTTTTCCTGCACCCGCGGCAGCTGGCTCAGCGGCTGCCCAAGGCTTCCCGGGATACGTGAACGCAGCCAGCCCAGCAGCCAGTCGCACGCGGCGCGGGCGACGCTGTCGTAAATGGCCGCCAGCAGCGCCGCGTGGCGGTTGGCAAACAGCCGCGTCTGTTCGGCATTCGGCCCCGGCGGCGTCGCCGCGGGCCAGGTCTCCACCGCGCTCTCCGGCGCCAGCAGCACGTTACGAAAGAGTGCTTCATGGCTGCCGGTGGCGCGCATGCCGGCGTGATCCCAGCTTTTAATAATAGTGACACCGTCACTTTTTGCCGGCACCAGCCAGGTCCCCACCCACGGGTCGGGGTCATCGCTTCGCGCCCAGACCGCCAGCCAGCTCAGCCCCTCAACGCCGGTGGTGTAGAGCTTGTGGCCGTTGAGCCGCCAGCCCTGCGCGGTGCGGGTGGCGACGGTTTGCGGCAGGCCGCCGCGCGCCGGGGAACCGAGCTCTGGCTCAACCCGCAGGCTGTTGATCAGCCCCCCGCGTTCGACGGCGTCGCGAAAGACCCGCTCGCGCAGCGGCTCCGCCCAGCCTTCGCTCTCCGCCAGCCGCAGATGGTGCAGATACTGCATGCAGACGATCAGCGCCGTCGCCGGCTCGCCCCACGCGATAGCGGAAATCGCCTCCTGCAGCTGCGGGAGATCCGCCTGCGCGCCGCCGTAGCGCCGCGGCGTGGCCAGGCTCAGAAAGCCCTCCCGGTACAGCAGGTCGAGGTTATGGCGGGGAAATTCGCCGCTCTGGTCTAGTTCCGCCGCCCGTTCCGCCATCTGTCGGCGGATATTCGTCAGCCGCTGCGGCCAGCTGGCCGTCGGCTGAGGCGAAGCCTGGGGAGGCGTGTTCACGATACTCGCGCCTTAGCCGCCCGCAGCGCCGCCTTTTCGCGGGCGATCGGCAGCAGCGCCTTGCCGTACTCCTGCGCATCGTTGAGCGGGTCGAAGCCGCGGATCAGGAAGTTGTGTACCCCGAGGTCGTAGTAGTCGAGCAGCGCGTCGGCAACCTGTTCCGCCGTGCCCACCAGCGCGGTGGAGTTATGTCCGCCGCCCACCAGCTTCGCAATGCCGGTCCACAGGCGCTTGTCCACCACGTTCCCCTGCTCCGCCGTCGCCCGCAGGCGCTGGGCGCCGACGCTCTCCGGCTTGGCCTTAAATCCACCGTCGGTCTGCGCCGCGCGCTCGGAGGCAACGTGTAAAATATGCTCGGCTTTTTCCCAGGCCTGCGCTTCGCTATCGGCGATAATCGGTCGGAAGGAGACGCTGAAGTCAATTTCGCGCTGATGCTTTGCCGCTTCAGCCCGCACCCGTTTCACCGTCTCCTGGGTTTGTCCCAGCGATTCGCCCCACAGGGCAAAGACGTCGGCGTGCTTACCGGCCACCCGAATGGCAGCCTCTGAAGAGCCGCCAAAATAGAGCGGAATATGCGGTTTTTGCAGCGGACGAATGGCCGACCATGCCTGCTCGGCCTGGTAGAACTCGTTGGCGATATCGACCGGCTGCTCTGCGGTCCAGATTTTGCGTACCGTCTCAAGGAAGGCGTCGGTGCGCGCATAGCGCTGGTCGTGATTGAGATAGTCGCCGTCGCGCCGCTGTTCGGCATCGTTGCCGCCGCTGATAATATGCACCGCGAGGCGCCCGCCGAGCAGGTGCTCAAGGGTGGCGAATTTACGCGCGGCGAGCGTGGGCGAGACAAAACCCGGGCGGTGGGCGAGCAGAAAGCTGATTTTTTGCGTCGACAGCCCGGCCAGGGCGGTAACCAGAAAGCCATCGGGCTGATCGGACCAATGCCCCACCAGCAGCCGGTCAAAGCCGGCGGCCTCGTGAGCCTGAGCAAAACGAACGATATAGTCGCGGTCAAAAATCGGCCCTGCCGGGGCGATAGTTTCGGACGCGAGACGGTGGCCGATCATGCCGAGAAACTGAATGCTCATACAAACTCCTTGGGTCAGGGTAACGGGCCGGCCGCGGCGGCGGCGCAATATCGTTACCCTATACATCGGAGATTAATGAACAAAATGCATTTTTATCATATCCTAATATGCCAAATAAGCATTTAGATAAATTACAGCTATTTTTCAGTCATATAAAGCCAGCTTCTGGACGATTTTGGCGGCAAAAAAAGTCAGCGGCTGCTGGAGATTAGCCAGATTCTGGGCGCTGATTTGCCACAGGCAGACCGCGGGCTGGAAATCGGCCAGCGCCAGGATACTAATCTCATCGCGCCACGGGCTGGCTGCCAGCGCCGCCCGGGGGACGATGCCCAATCCCAACCCCTGAGCCACCAGGCCAATCTGCAGCTGGGCCCCCGCGGTCTCGGTATTCAGCTGCAGCCGCAGCCCCTGGGCCTGCAGCTCGCGGATCAATCCCGCCCGCAGCCCGCAGCCGTCGGGATTGAGCACCCAGCCGTGCGCCGCGCACTCCCGCAGCGCCCCGGCGGAGAGGCGCAGGCTCCTGCCGGCAATCACCACGATATCCAGCGGGCAGAGCAGCCGCCCGCTGTAGCCCTCCGCGAAGGCCTGCTGCGCCGGGCCCATCGCCAGCACGCCGTCAAGCTCGACGCTCTCCAGGCGCTTCTGCAGCTGGCCGCTCCAGCCGCAGGTCACCTGCGGCTGGAGGTGCGGGAACTGCTGATGCAGCGCCGTCAGCGCCGGCTGGAGGGCGATTTCCGCCACGCTTTGCGGCAGGCCAAGGCGCAGAACGCCGCGCGGCTCCGCCTCCGGGTCCAGCAGCCCGTAGAGCTTTTTGGTTTCCCGCTTGATGGTCAGGCACTGCTCGTAGACGCGATGCCCGGCGGCGGTCAGGGTCAGCGGCCGGGTCTGCCGCTCCAGCAGGGTCACGTTCAGCGTCTGCTCCAGCCGCTGCAGCCGACGGGTGATCGCCGACTGGGTAATGCCCAGATACTCCGCCGCCTGATTCAGGGAGGAGTACTGCACGGTGGCTAACAGGGCGTCAATGTCATCAATGCGCATAGATTCCTTAGAGTCGGCCTCGCCAAACTCTTAATGTTTATTTTGCATATTAATATATGCGGAAATTGCATTTAAATAATATTAACGCCTTTGTTAGCGTATTGACCAGTCCCCCTGACAGGAACCGATGATGAGCACATCCCGACTGGAAAAATTACGCCATTTTATTCAAGACGTTGACGTCCTGCATCGCGAGATCGGCCGGCCGGAGCCGCTGCTGAACGCGGTGGCCCTGCGGCTGGCGGCGCTGGTGAAGCAGGATGACTGGCTGCCGGACGAGTACGCCCTGCCGCATCCCCACCATTATCAGCAGTATCTGCTGCACGCCGACTCCGGGCAGCGCTTTTCAATCGTCAGCTTCGTCTGGGGACCGGGACAGTCGACGCCGATCCACGACCACCGGGTGTGGGGCGCGATCGGCATGCTGCGCGGGGCGGAGGAGAATCAGCGCTACCGCCTCGACGACGCCGGCACGCCGGTGGCTGACGGTATAGCCCAGCGCCTCTCCCCCGGCGAGGTCGAGAAAGTCTCCGCCCGCGACGGCGATATTCACCGGGTCAGCAACGCGCTGGCGGATAGCGTGTCCGTCAGCATCCACGTTTACGGCGGCAATATCGGCGCCGTCAGGCGCGCCGTGTATACCCCGGAAGGACTCAGCAAACCCTTTATCTCCGGCTACTCCAACCGCCATTTACCCAATCTCTGGGATCTCTCTAAGGATAATTAATATGCCCGAACACTCCCTACGCCAGGCCGCACAGATCCGCCAGGCGCTGCTCGACGGCGCGGAGCTGGCGCTGATCGACGTGCGTGAAGAAGCGCACTTCGCCACCGCGCATCCGCTGTTCGCCGCAAACCTGCCGCTCAGTAAGCTGGAGCTGGAAATCAGCCGCCGGGTGCCGCGCCTGACGACGCCGATAACCGTTTACGATAACGGTGAAGGTCTTGCAATCGTCGCTCTCGAACACCTGCGCGACTGGGGCTACCGGGACGTTGCCCTGCTCGACGAGGGGCTGGCGGGCTGGCAGCGCAGCGGCGGAGAGCTGTTTCAGGACGTCAACTCCCCGAGCAAAGCGTTTGGCGAGCTGGTTGAGAGCCAGCGCCACACGCCTTCGCTGAGCGCGCAGGAGGTGCAGGCGCTAATTGACGGCCCGCAGCCGGTGGTGGTGCTAGACGCCCGACGCTTCGATGAGTATCAGACCATGAGTATTCCCGGCAGCATCAGCGTTCCCGGCGGCGAGCTGGCGCTACGGGTTGACGGCCTCGTAGGCTCGGAGCAGACGCCGATCGTGGTTAACTGCGCGGGACGCACCCGCAGCATTATCGGCGCCCAGTCGCTGCGCAACGCCGGAGTGCGTAATCCGGTCTACGCCCTGCGTAACGGCACCATCGGCTGGACGCTGGCCGGACTGGCGCTGGAGCACGGCCAGCAGCGGCGCTATGACCCGGCGCAGCAGCCATCGACCGCGCGGCGCCAGCAGGTGCGCGCGCTGGCCGAAAGCGCCGGGGTGGCGTTTATTGATGAGACTACGCTGCAGCGCTGGCGATGCCAGGAGGATCGCACCACCTATCTGTTCGACGTCCGCAGCCCGGAGGAGTACGCCGCCGGCCACCTGCCCGGCAGTCTTAGCGCTCCCGGCGGACAGCTGGTGCAGGAGACCGACCACCACGCCAGCGTGCGCGGCGCGCGGATCGTCGCACTGGACGATGACGGCGTTCGCGCGGCCATCACCGCTTCGTGGCTGGCGCAGATGGGCTGGGAGGTCGCGGTACTGCGCGAAACGAATCCGGCAGCGTTTAGCGAGCGCGGCGTACCGGCAGCCAGCGTCCCGCCGGCCCCGGTAGCGAAAGAGATCGCCCCCCAGCGGCTGGCGGAGCTGCTGAATGAACCGGGCACCGTGGTGCTGGATTTCACCACCAGCGCCAACTACGCGGCGCGGCATATTCCCGGCGCCTGGTGGCTGGTGCGCTCCGAACTCAGGCAGGCGCTGGAGGCGATCCCGCCCGCCGAGCACTACGTGCTCACCTGCGGCAGCAGCTTGCTTGCGCGTTACGCCGTCACCGAAGTCGCGGCGCTCACCGGTAAGCCGGTAGAGCTGCTGCGCGGCGGCACGCAGGCGTGGATAGCGGCGGACCTGCCGCTGGAACGGGGCAATACGCGCCTGGCGAGCGAAGCCAGCGACCGCTATCGCCGCCCGTACGAGGGAACGGATAACTCTTCCGAGGCGATGCAGGCCTATCTGGACTGGGAGTTCGGGCTCGTCGATCAGCTGGCGCGCGACGCCAGCCACGGCTTTAGGGTGCGCTAGCCGGCGCTGCCGTTCTCGCGGTCAGGCGCACGCATAATCCACGAGTACTGGAAGCTTTTCGCTGCCGGGAAATGGGTGCGCCGCCGGAACGAGCCCAGCGTCTGCGGCGTGCAGTAGGTGCAGCTTCCCAGCCACTCGACGTTTTCATCCGCCACGCCGGCGCGCTGCAGCAGCAGCCGGGCAAAAGCCCGCAGATCGAACCACAAATTATCCGCCTCCGTCCCCCGGGCCTGCTCCGCTCTGGCTGGCTGCGCGGGGCGCTGATGGAACAGGAGGTCACGATGCTGCCACGCCAGCTCCCCCGCCGGCATCGCCAGCAGGGTCTGATAAAATTCGCCGGAGACTTCATAGCAGCAGGCGTGGATATGCGGCCCGATCGCCACCACTATCTCCTCCGGCGTCACCCGATGCTGGCGGAACAGCGCGAGGCTGTTTTCGACGATGCCGCTCGCCGCGCCGCGCCAGCCGGCGTGGACGCTGCAGACGTAGCGCCCGTCGCGGGAGGCCATCAGCATCGGCAGGCAGTCCGCGGTCACCACCCCCACCTTCTGCCCGCTCAGGGCGGTGAACACCGCGTCGGCGTGCGGCCGTTCGGCCAACGGGACCTGATAGTGATGGACAACGTTGCCGTGCACCAGCTTAACCGGCGCCATCTCGGCATAGGGGAAGGCGGCGGTCTCGTGCACGTCGAGGAAGGCGTGGCGGATGCCGGGAATAGCGCTTAATAACCGGGATTGAAAGGACATGATGGCGGTAAAATGAATTAATGATGATTTACCGTATGCCAAAGTTAGCGGATGCGCAAGGCGGCTGCCCGGCAGGGGAAAATGTTAAAACATCTTGATCTTAAGGGGTACAGACGACGTTTAGCGTTGCTTCCGCCAACGCTATATATTTTAATACACAACGATTCTTTACTCTCTAACCGAGCCGCCTATGTCCACACTACCTCGTTTCTTACTCAGCCTGACGCTGGTCGCCAGCACGCTGTTTGCCGCGAACGCCTTTGCCGATCGCACCCTCACCGACCAGACCGGGCGTGAAGTCACCCTGCCGGATCGCGTTAACCGCGTCGTCGTGCTCCAGCACCAGACTCTGAACCTGCTGGTGCAGCTTAACGCCGCCGACGACGTTGTCGGTGTCATGAGCAGCTGGAAAAAGCAGCTCGGCCCAGCTTTTGCGCGCTTTATGCCCGCCATCGAAGGTCTGCCAACGCCGGGGGATTTAACCCAGGTCAATATAGAAAGCCTGCTGGCGCTGCACCCGCAGGTGGTGTTCGTCGCCAACTACGCGCCCCAGGCGATGATTCAGCAGATTCAGAATGCCGGGATCCCGGTTGTCGCCGTGTCGCTGCGCCAGGACGCCGAGGGTGAAAAGAACAAAATGAACCCGTCGATGGCCGACGAAGAGCAGGCCTATAGCGAAGGATTGAAACAGGGTATTCGCCTGATTGGCGAGGTGGTTAATCGCCAGGTCCAGGCGGAAGAGCTGATTCGCTACACCTTCAGCGCCCGGGCGCAAGCCAACGCCCCGGTTGCCGACATTCCCAACGACCAGCGGGTGCGGGTCTATATGGCTAACCCCGATCTCAATACCTACGGCTCCGGGAAGTATACCGGCCTGATGATGAAGCACGCGGGCGCGCTGAACGTGGCGGCTGCCTCGGTGAAGGGCGCCCGCCAGGTCTCGCTGGAGCAGGTGCTGCAGTGGAACCCGCAGGTGATCTTTGTCCAGGACCGCTATCCGGAAGTGGTAAAACAAATTAACAGCGACCCGCAGTGGCAAGGGATCGACGCGGTGAAAAACCATCGCGTGTGGCTGATGCCGGAATACGCCAAGGCCTGGGGCTACCCGATGCCGGAAGCGCTGGCGATCGGCGAACTGTGGATGGCGAAAAAGCTCTATCCGTCCCGCTATAGCACCGTCGACGTCGACGCCAGGGCGCAGGACTATTACCAGCGCTTCTACCGCGTAAAATGGACGCCGGATGCTCAGTAATCGTCATCCGGCCCTGCTGCAGGGCGGGCTGGCGCTGGCAACGCTGCTGATTGCCGTGACGTCACTCTGTTTAGGCCAGTACCCGCTGAGCCTCGGCGAAGTCTTTCGCCAACTGGGCCACCTGTCGCCCGCCGACGGCGTGGCCGGGCAGATTGTCTGGTCGGTGCGGCTGCCGCGGGTGGTGATGGCGCTGCTGGCCGGCGGCGCGCTGGGGCTGTGCGGGGCCACGCTGCAGGGGGTATTTCAAAACCCGCTGGTCGACCCGCATATCATCGGTGTGACCTCCGGATCCGCTTTCGGCGGAACCCTGGCCATCCTCTTAGGCCTCGACACGCTGCTGATGATGGCCTCAACCTTCGGGTTTGGCCTGCTGGCGCTGATGCTGGTGTATCTGATTGCCGCGCTGCAGGGGCGGGAAAATACCCTGGTGCTGATCCTCTCGGGCATTATCCTCAGCGGCTTTTTTGCCGCCCTGGTCAGCCTGATGCAGTATCTGGCCGATAGCGAAGAGACGCTGCCGAATATCGTCTTCTGGCTGCTGGGCAGCTTCGCCACCGCCAATTGGCATAAGGTGCTGCTGATGGCGCTGCCGATTATCGCCGCCGCAACCCTGCTCTATCGGCTGCGCTGGCGAATTAACCTGCTGGCGCTGGAGGAGAAGGACGCCCGCGGGCTGGGCGTATCGGTCGCCGCGCTGCGGCGCAGCGTGCTGGTCTGCTGCGCCGTGCTGGTGGCCGCGCAGGTGGCGGTCAGCGGCAGCATCGCCTGGGTCGGGCTGGTTATCCCGCACCTTGCGCGTCTGCTGGTCGGCGCCGACCATCGACGCCTGCTGCCAACCGCCTTCTGGCTCGGCGGCGGCTTTATGGTGGTGGTGGACAGCCTGGCCCGCACCTTAACTCAGGCGGAGATCCCGATCGGGATTATCACCGCCCTGCTCGGTGCGCCGCTGTTTAGCTGGCTGCTTTTCCATTCGCGCCACCGAGGAACCGCCTGATGGAAGTCTCCCTTAGCCTGACGCAGCTGCTCTATGGTCATCGTCAGCCTCTGTTTGCCCCGCTTAGCCTGCGCTGCCGCTCCGGAGAAGTCTGGGCGATATTGGGCGCTAACGGGCGCGGAAAAAGCACGCTGCTTGATACGCTGACCGGCGTGCTGGCGCCGCTCGGTGGCCGGTTTGAGTCGATCGGCGGCACCGCTATCGTGCCGCAGTCTTTTCGCCCGGCGTTTAGCTGGCAGGTACAGGAGGTGGTGCTGATGGGCCGGGCTCGCCACGTCGATCTGTTTGCCCAGCCCGGCGCCGAGGACCGACGGCAGGTGCAGGAGGCGCTGCGCCAGCTGGGGATTGCGCATCTGGCGGCCGCCGCCTTTCGCGCGCTCTCCGGCGGCCAGCAGCAGCTGGTGCTGATCGCCCGCGCGCTGGTGGGCGCCAGCCAAAATATCCTGCTTGACGAGCCCTGCTCGGCGCTGGATCTCGCCAACCAGCAGGTGGTGCTGCAACTGATTAGCGATCTGGCGCACCGTCAGACGCGCACGGTGCTGTTCACCACCCACGATCCGACCCACGCCCTGCAAATAGCCAGCCACACGTTACTCCTGCTGCCCGAGGGCGAATGGCTGGCAGGAGAGTCCGCCGAGGTGCTGAGCGAAGCCAATCTGCAGCGCGCCTACGGTTTACCGGTCCGCAAAATCGACCACCCCGGATCGGCCGTACCGCTGCTGGCGCCGCAGTTTACGATCCGCCGATGAGCGACAAAAAGCCCGCCGCGCGCAGGAAGCCCTGCCCCTCGTCGCCGAGAATAAAGCGGCAGAGCCGCTGCGCGTCGGCGCTCTCTTCGGTCAGCGTCAGGTAGTAGTCGGCGCGCACGTTCCACGGCGGCGGAATGACAACGCAGCGCAGCGCGTCGCTGGCCGGCATCTGGCTGGCGTAGTGGGCGTAGCCGATGAACAGGTCCGCTAACCCTTCGCCAATCAGCCAGGCTGCCGCCGTGCTGCCCGGCGGGACCTGGAGCGAATCCCTGCCCCCCACCAGCTGCTGCGCGCGGGCCATCATCTGCCGTCCGGCTCCCGGATAGCTGGCCTCAATTCGTGCGAACAGCTGCCAGGTGTAATCGCCAGAGGGATCGCAGCCCGGCGTTGAGGTCGCCAGCCGCAGCTGCGGGTCGCGGAGCAGCGTCAGCCAGTCGGCCTCCTCGCCGGCGGCGGTTCGTCGTACGGTGATCATCAGCCGGTTAGCCGCGAACGCCCGGCACTCGCCCGCCAGACCCGCCTGCCGCAGCGCCTGCGGATGCTGGCCGTTGGCGGAGGCGAAAACCGAGCAGCGCTCCCCGGCCTCAATTCGCTCGCGCAGCAGGCCCGCGGGACCAAAATGCGCCTCGACCTCAATGTCGGTAAGCTGATGAAAACGCGCCAGCAGTGGGACAAAGGCGCCTTTCAGGCTCCCCGCCGCCAGCAGAACGATACGCGGTGTCATAGGTCTCTCGCTCAAGTCCGGAAATACCGGCTATGGTAACCGGCCCGAGCGCGTTTCAGTAGCGAATTTCCGCCAGTTCCCGCAGCCGTTCCGGCGTCGCCACCGGTAAATTGAAAAAGCGCAGATAGGCGGGGATCATCTCAAACAGCATGTCGGTACCGCGCTGGATCGCGCAGCCCCGCGCCTGTGCCGCCCGCAGCAGAGGCGTCATTTCGTGGGTCATCACCACTTCTCCCACCCAGCAGGCGGGCGACAGCCGCTGCGGGTCCAGCGGCAGCGGGTCGTCGGCCTTCATCCCCAGCGGCGTGGCGTTGACCACCAGGTCATGCCCCTGCGGATCGCGCTGCATCAGGCTGAGATCCAGCGCCGGATAGTGCTGCAGCAGGCGCCCGGCCAGCGCCTGCGCCGCCTGCGGATGGCTATCGTAGAGCGTCAGGGCGCTGACCCCCGCCGCCGCCAGCGACGCGGCGATCGCCGAACCGACGCCGCCGCAGCCGACCACCAGCGCCCGCGCGCCCTGAGGCTGAAAGCCCTTGCGGCGGAGGCCAAGAACGAAGCCGTCGCCGTCAAACATATCCCCGCTCAGGCTGCCGTCGGCCTCGCGACGAATGGCGTTGCACGCCCCGGCAATGGCCGCCGCCGGGCTGAGATGCTGCACCAGGCCGCAGGTGGCAATCTTGTGCGGCATGGTGACCAGCGCGCCGACGATGTTGGTCATCGAGAACAGCGGCGCGATAAAGGCGGCATAATCCTCCGGTTTGACCCCCATCGGCACCACTTTGACGTCCACCTGCTGGTTTGCCAGCCACGGGTTATAAATCATTGGCGCCTTAAAACTGGCGGTCGGATAGCCAAGATGCGCTATCAGCCGCGTATTGCCACTAATCACCATGTTCTATCCCTTTCCCTATTTTGCCAGCTCGATACGTTTGACGTCGCCAAGAATAAACAGATACGCCACCACCCCGAGCAGCGCCGCGCCGCCGATATAGATGAGCGCGTAGAAGAAGCTGCCGAAGGCCGCGACGATAAAGCCAATAATCAGCGGCGTGAGGATCCCGGCCAGATTGGCGCAGAAGTTAAACAGCCCACCGGTCAGCCCACCCAGCCCCTGCGGGGCGATATCGGAAATCAGCGTCCAGCCGAGGCCGACCATGCCCTGACCAAAGAAGGCGAAGGACATCACGAGGATCACCGCCAGATCGCTGGTCAGCCAGTTGGCGGAGATAATCGTGCTGGCCATCAGCAGGCCGGCAACGATAGGCAGCTTGCGCCCGAGGTTCGCCGAGCCGGTGGCCTTCAGCAGCTTGTCGGAGACCCAGCCGCCGAACATCACCCCGCCGGCGGCGGCAAGGAACGGCAGGATGGCGAAGAAGCCCACCTTCAGCCACGGCATGTGGCGCTCGGTCGCCAGGTAGGTTGGGAACCAGGTCAGAAAAAAGACCAGTACCGTATTGCCGGCAAACTGACCGATGCTGGCGCCGAGGATCTGCCGCTTGCCGAGCAGTTGGCGGACCAGCGGCCAGCTGAAGACCATCCGCTGCTGCGTCGCGTTAGTCATGCCGCCGCCGCTGGCAATATGCTCGCGCTCCTGCTGGCTCAGCTGCTTATCCTCATGCGGATCGCGGTAGCAGCGCCACCACACCAGCGCGAACAGCACGCCAACCGCGCCGACGCTGATAAACAGCGTTCGCCAGCCAAAGCTACCCATGATCCAGAACAGCAGCGGTGAGAAGCAGGCCAGCCCAAGATATTCGCCCACCGTATACACCGCGGTGGCTTTGGCTCGCTCCTGCTGGGGGAACCAGGCGCTGACGACCCGGCTGTTGACCGGAAAGCACGGCGCTTCGCTGACCCCAAGGCCAAAACGGCAAAGCAGCAGCGTCTTGAGGCCAATCGCCATGCCGTGAAACAGGGTAAACAGCGACCACAGGGTCAACGACAGAAAATAGGTCACCTTGTTGCCGAAGCGGTCGAGAAACAGGCCGCCGGGGATCTGCGCCAGCGCGTAGGTCCAGGCGAAGGCGGAGAAGACGATCCCCATCACCGCAGCGTCAATGCCGAGCTCGGAGGTTAGGCTGGGGGCCGCAATGCCTAACACCGTGCGGTCAAGGTAGTTAATCATCGTACCGACGGCCAGCAGCGAAAGGATCCCGATCCGCCGCCGGGAGCGGCGAGCGGTGGTCGCGGTCTCTGCCGTCGCCGCGTGGTTATGGCTATAAGAACTCATAGTTGTTTCCTGTCATAGACACGTTATCACCCGGGCCGCTTTTGCGCGGACGGCAGGAACGTTGCCGCCTTAGCGCAGCGCGAATGATGCGGTGCGTGGGGTGCAGATGAATGTTGTTATTGTATGGGTGATACGCACTCAATGAACCATTTGATACAAACTAGCCGTACTGCATCGCCGAAAGGCGTACCGCCGCGTTTGCCGCGCCGTAGAGCGCGTAGCCGCCGCGTCTTTCGGTCAATTCAAAGAAAAAACGCCCCGATGAGAACGGTCGGGTGTAGAGATGCAGGAATTCGCCGCCCTGACCATCGCGGTCGTAGAGGATCTGCAAACGTTTGAGCTGCGCCGCGCGCTCGTCGGCGCCAAAGCGCGCCACCAAATCCTCGTAGTAGTTTGCCGGGATCGGCAGCGCGTCGAGGGAGACCTCAGGCAGGGTATCGAGGGTGGCCGGCAGATCCCGGCAGGCGAAGGCCGCATGTTGCAGCCCCGCGCCCTGATAACAGGCAACGGAGCGGGCAATCTGCGTCCCGCGGCTTTGAGAAATATTCAGCGCCAGGCGGATGTTGCCCTGCGGGCTGTGCACCGCGAGGCTGCGCACCAGACCGTACGGGTCCGGCAGCGTCTGTTCGTGTTCGAGCGTAAAGCCGAAGACCGTGCGGAAGAAGATAATCCAGTTGTCGCGGCTGTCCGCCTCCATCCCGAGCGCCAGGTGATCGATGCCGCTGTAATCATCGCGCACGGCCGCAGGCGGCTGCAGGTGGAAATCGCGGGCGTAGATATCGTCCTCGTGCTCAATCAGATAAATCAGGCTGCCGTCCGGGGCGCAAACCGCCGGAATCGGGCTTTCATTCGGCCCGGCGTCGCCCTGCCAGGTGGCGTAGCCGTAGGCGCGAGCGCGGGCAATAATCGGCGCGCTGCGGCTGACGCTAAGGGCCATCGCGCACAGCGAGATCCCGTGGCGCTGGTAGAAATGGTCGGCCCAACTGTGCGGCTGAAAGTTGACGACGGCTCTTGCCGCCCCGTTACGCCACAGCGCCACCTGTTTCGAACGATGCTGGCCCTCCTGCTGAAAACCCAACTGCGCCAGGCGCTGACCGAGGGTTTTGGCCTCGGAGGGGCTGGCGGCAAACTCAATAAACTCCAGCCCGGCGTAGTGCGCGGGTTCCGGCGCGTCAAACAGCGCCGCATCGCTGCTTGCCAGCTGGCGCCGGGTCTGCTCTTCCAGCCACAGCAGCGAGCGGTAGCCGTCTTTCGCCGTCGCGCCGTTCGGCGAGGCGCGAAAACCATCGTTAAAGATCTCCAGCGACCACGGGCCGCGATAGCCGCAGCGGGTCAGCTCGCAGGCAAAATCCACCAGCGGCAGCTGCCCCTGGCCGGGGAAACAGCGGAAATGACGGCTCCACTCGAGGACATCCATCTTCATCAGCGGCGCGTCGGCAAGCTGCAGGAAGGTGATTTTAGCCACCGGCACTTCGTGCAGGCGCGCCAGATTATCGCCGCGCGCGAGGATATGGAAGCTGTCGAGCACGATGCCCATTGCCGGGCTGTTGACCGCTTTTACCCGCTCCCAGGCCTGATGCCAGAGGTTAACGTGCGTCCCCCAGGCCAGCGCCTCATAGCCGACGATAATCCCCTCCTGCTCCGCCAGATCCGCCAGGGCGCGAAGATCGGCCACCTGCAGGGCGATATCGGCGGAGCAGTCCGGCTGTACGTTGCTGCACAGCAGCATGGTGTCGCAGCCGAGCTCATGCATCAGCGCGAATTTTCGTTTCGCGCGCGCCAGATTGGCCGCAAACTGCGTGCGGCTGGCGCCTTCAAAATCGCGAAAGGGTTGAAAAAGCGTGATTTTTAGCCCTAAATCAGTCGCCAGGTTACGAATATCCGCCGGCGTGCCCGTATAATAGAGCAGATCGTTTTCGAAGATTTCGACGCCCTGATAACCCGCAGCGGCAATGGCGTGAAGCTTTTCAGGTAAGGTACCGGAAATCGAGACGGTGGCGATTGAGCGCTGCATAGATCCTCGTGTCATCAGCGGACGTGAGCCCTGAATATGTATCATCTGGTTCATTCGCGCCACACAAGGTTGCTAAATTGTGATCGTTATGTGTATTTTTTGTCTCTCAAAAAAAAGGAGTGGTTATGTCCGTGGTTGCTCATGATGAAGCACAATCCCTGAAAGAGCGGATCTTCGCCGCCGCGATTGCCGTATTTGCCGAACACGGGCTTTCGGGGGCGCGGATGGAGCAGATCGCCGTCGAAGCGCAGACCACCAAGCGGATGGTGGTCTACTACTTCAAAACTAAAGAGCAGCTGTATCAGGCGGTTCTGCAGCACGTCTACGCCCGCATCCGCGAGACGGAGCAGCAGCTTGGGCTGGAGCAGCTTCCTCCGGTTGAGGCGCTGGTTCAGCTGGTGAAGTGGAGCGTGCGCTATCACGCGACGCACGCCGACTTTATGCGCGTTATCTGTATGGAGAATATGCAGCGCGGGAAGTGGCTGCAGGCATCCGGGCAGCTAAAACCGCTGAACCGAACCGCCCTGTCCATCCTGGAGGATATTCTCCAGCGCGGGCAGCAGCAGGGAATTTTTCAGGCCGGGCTCGAGGCGCGGGACGTTCATCGGCTGATCAGCAGCTTTAGCTTTTATCAGGTCTCGAACTTTTACACCTTCAGCAGCCTCTATCTCGACGATCCGCTGCCGGAAATCGACGATGAAGCGATGGTCGCCCACCACTGTGATATCGCGGTAAAAGCGGTGGTGCGCTTCGTTATCTCCTGAAGCCTGAAGGGCGGCCGTCGGCGTTATTCATGTCCGGATAAGGCGTGAATAACCCGGGTCATCGCTTCATGAGTCAGCTCAGAGCGGGCGATTTTTGAATTCGCCAGCGCGGTGCGCACGACGCCGGCAATCACGATATGTTTCGGTTCCTGACCAAGATCGCGCATTTCGAGCACCACTTTCCCCACCACGCGGCACATTTCTTGGTACAACTCGTCGTCTTTTGCTCGGTTTCCCATCGAATCTCACTCACAAATTATCATTATCAATCAAATCATTATTGATATGTTTTCCGTATAAATCAAACCAGCCCGTCGTTTCTTCGCTAATGGCGAATTTCCGCAACAAAACCACGGCAAAAACCGCGCGTCGGGAACGATTTAGCTTATCGACTGGCGAAAATTTGTGTTGCGGATAAGATTGTAATTGGTGTGAGTTTTGTTGCGTTTGTATAACGAAAAATGAAACGTTGTTTTCATTTTCCTTTTTTGTTTCATCGTCGTATAATGCACACCGAATCTTTCTTGAATGGTTTCAGCACATTGGACTGCATGACTAAAAGCATACAAAATTGCCTCTTTTCATGGGCTGAACCGCCAGCACACATTCTTCTGCACGCTTTTTTGTTGTCACCTATCCTTAGAGCGTGCCATAGCAACTTTCGCAATACAGGTTTGACTCCACGGCACTGCGCCCACGGAGCGAGATTCCCCAATCCTTCACAACTTAAAGACTAATACCTTCATGAAAAAGACCAAAATCGTTTGCACCATCGGTCCGAAAACCGAATCCGAAGAGATGTTAACCAAGATGCTGGACGCGGGCATGAACGTCATGCGTCTGAACTTCTCTCACGGCGACTATGCTGAACACGGTCAGCGCATCCAGAACCTGCGCAATGTGGTGAGCAAAACCGGTAAAACCGCCGCTATCCTGCTGGATACCAAAGGTCCGGAAATTCGCACCATCAAGCTGGAAGGTGGCAACGACGTCTCCCTGAAAGCGGGCCAGACCTTCACCTTTACCACTGACAAATCCGTGGTCGGCAACAACGAAATCGTCGCCGTTACCTATGAAGGTTTTACCTCTGACCTCTCCGTAGGCAACACCGTACTGGTTGACGATGGTCTGATCGGCATGGAAGTGACCGCCATCGAAGGTAAAAACGTTATCTGTAAAGTGCTGAATAACGGCGACCTCGGCGAGAACAAAGGCGTTAACCTGCCGGGCGTCTCTATCGCTCTGCCGGCGCTGGCTGAGAAAGACAAACAGGATCTGATCTTCGGCTGTGAACAGGGCGTTGACTTTGTTGCCGCATCCTTTATCCGTAAGCGTTCTGACGTGGTAGAAATCCGCGAGCACCTGAAAGCTAACGGCGGCGACAACATCCAGATCATCTCCAAGATCGAAAACCAGGAAGGCCTGAACAACTTCGACGAAATCCTTGAAGCCTCTGACGGCATCATGGTTGCTCGTGGTGATATGGGCGTTGAAATCCCGGTTGAAGAAGTTATCTTCGCCCAGAAAATGATCATCGAAAAATGTATCCGCGCGCGCAAAGTGGTTATCACCGCGACCCAGATGCTGGACTCCATGATCAAGAACCCGCGTCCGACCCGTGCGGAAGCCGGCGACGTTGCTAACGCCATCCTCGACGGCACCGACGCCGTGATGCTGTCCGGCGAATCGGCCAAGGGTAAATACCCGCTGGAAGCCGTCACTATCATGGCGACCATCTGCGAGCGTACCGATCGCGTGATGACCAGCCGTCTGGAGTTCAACAACGACAACCGCAAGCTGCGCATCACCGAAGCCGTTTGCCGTGGTGCCGTTGAGACCGCCGAAAAACTGGAAGCGCCGCTGATCGTCGTCGCTACCCAGGGCGGTAAATCCGCTCGCGCCGTGCGTAAATACTTCCCGGATGCCACCATCCTGGCGCTGACCACCAACCAGACCACCGCCCGTCAGCTGGTGCTGACCAAAGGCGTTGTACCGCAGCTGGTTGAGCAGCTGGCCTCTACCGACGACTTCTACCGTCTGGGCAAAGAGCTGGCCCTGCAGAGCGGTCTGGCGCGTAAAGGCGACGTTGTTGTGATGGTCTCCGGTGCGCTGGTTCCGAGCGGAACAACCAATACCGCATCCGTGCACGTGCTGTAATAATTTACAGGCTAATACCTGTTTTTTTAAAGGCGCCTCCCTGAGGCGCTTTTTTTTATTCAATCCCTAGCTGCTCTTAATAAAAATGCAAATCGGAATTTACTATTTAATAAGAGATTATCTAAGATGAATCCGATGGAAGCGTCCTGTTTTCACACGGCTTTTTAAACTAATCCTCCAAATTCGTTGTTTCTTTGAGCGAACGATCAAAAATAGGCGTATTACCGTAAAAAAATATTCTCATCCCAAAAAAGTTTGTGTAATACTTGTAACGCTACATGGAGATTAACTCAATCTAGAGGGTATTAATAATGAATCGTACTAAACTGGTACTGGGCGCGGTAATCCTGGGTTCTACTCTGCTGGCTGGTTGCTCCAGCAATGCTAAAATCGATCAGCTGTCTTCTGACGTTCAGACTCTGAACGCTAAAGTTGACCAGCTGAGCAACGACGTGAACGCAATGCGTTCCGACGTTCAGGCTGCTAAAGATGACGCAGCACGCGCTAACCAGCGTCTGGACAACCAGGCTACTAAATACCGTAAGTAATAGTGCCTGTATAATAGAAATGGCGCACATTGTGCGCCATTTTTTTTATTCCGCTCAACCCGATTTACTGCACTCTTTTGCTCTCATCCACCGGCGCATTCTGCACCGACAAATTCGATACCGCCCCTCCAGTACTGCTCTGCTCACCGCCAGAAACCACCACCGGATAGCCCGCTCGTCTCGACAGCGCGCGCTTCAGCTGCGCCTCATCAACGGACTTATCGCCGGAAAACTGATGGAATTCTGCCGGCAGCGTATAGGCAAGGGTGCGGGTATTGCCGCTTTCATCCTGCGACAGCGGCCGGTGTACCTCGACGTAGCGCCTGCCGTCCGGTTCAACCGCAAACTTCACCGGCTGATTGATAATGCGTACCGGCGTACCGGTCTTCACCTGGCTAAAGAGCGCCTGAATGTCGGCGGCGTTCATGCGCATACAGCCGGAGCTGACCCGCAGGCCAACGCTGTCCGGCGCGTTGGTGCCGTGAATGAGGTATTCGCCGTTACCGTACGCCAGACGCAGCGCATAGCGTCCCAGAGGGTTGTTTGGCCCCGCCGGGATAACGGGCGGCAGCTTAATCCCTTTCTCCAGCGAGCGGGCGCGGATGCCCGCCGTCGGGGTCCAGGTTGGATTGGGGATCTTCTGCCCAACGCGGGTGGTCATCTCCGGCGTTTCCAGACCAAGCTGGCCAATGCCGAGCGGATAGACCTGAACCAAATTTTGCCCCGGCGGGAAATAGTACAGCCGCAGCTCCGCCAGGTTCACCACAATCCCCTCCCGAGGCGTGTCGGGCAGCAGCATCTGCGACGGGATCAGCACCTGGGTGCCCGGTTTAGGCTCCACCGGCGCCAGCGTATCGTTAGCTTCGAGGATCAGCATTGCCGCGGTATCAAAATGACGAGCAATCGCCTGCAGGTTGCGATCCCCCTCCTGTACCGTCCAGAATTGATTTTGACCAATGATCCTGCTGTTAGCAGGAGGAAGTGGGTAATCTACCGCCCAGGCGCCGTGCTGAGCGCTCAGGGCCGTCAGAAGGGATATCGTGAGGAGAGTCGCGCGTTTCATACTGAGATTCCTTCTTTCGCTAATAAAACGCCAGGATCTGTATATCGGCGGGAAACGCGTTCCCACCGAACGTAACAGAATGAAATCTACCTGTTTATTCTAGCTAAGATTTGCGGCTTTCGCGCGAATTGCGCGAATCATGGCTTCCAGCCCCTGCGACCGCGATGGCGTAAGGTGCTGAGTCAGCGCCATCTTTTCAAACCACGGGCGAACGTCAAAAGCGGTGATATCTTTGGCCGTCATCTGGTCATAGAGGATAAACACCACGGCGATGAGCCCCTTGACGATAGCCGCATCGCTATCGCCGCGCAGCGCGAGCACGCCCGATTCGCTCTGCTCGATAACAATCCATACCTGGCTCTGGCAGCCCTGGATAATATTTTGCGCCGTATGCTCCTCGGCGCTCAGCGGCGCCAGCCGCTGGCCAAGCTCAATAATATAGAGGTACTTCTCTTCCCAGTTCGCGCAACGGCTGAAGTTGCGCAGCAGTTTATCTTTATCCGGTAACGCCGCCATGATTGCTTCCTTTAGCCTAATAGCCGGTGAATGCGCTGTAGTCCTGCGACCAGCCGATCCACGTCTTCCGTCGTATTGTACATCGCCAGCGACGCCCGACACATCGCCGGTACGCTAAAGAAGTCCATCAGCGGCATGGCGCAGTGATGGCCGGTGCGGATGGCGATGCCGTAGTTATCGAGGAAGCTACCGACGTCGTAGGCGTGGTGCGCCCCGAGATTAAAGGCGATCACCCCGAGCCGCTGCGACGGGCCGTAGACGATAAGCTCCGGCACTTTTGTCAGCTCCTGCAGCGCGTAGCGCATCAGGGTCTGTTCATATTCGCCGATCTGCGCAAGCCCCAGCGCACTGACGTACTCCAGCGCCGCGCCAAGCCCGATAATCCCGCCGGTATTTGGCGTCCCCGCCTCAAAGCGCCACGGCGCTTTTGCCCAGGTGGTGCCCTGAGTCAGGCTGACGGTGGCGATCATCGAACCGCCCCCTTCCCACGGCGGCATCTCATCCAGCAGGTCCGCTTTACCGTAGAGGATCCCGATCCCGGTCGGGCCGTACAGCTTATGTCCGGAGAAGACGTAGAAGTCGCAGTCCAGCGCCTGGACGTCCACCGCGTGATGCATCACCGCCTGAGCGCCGTCCACCAGCACCCTGGCTCCGTGCTGATGCGCCAGGGCGATCAGCGCCGGCACCGGGTTTTCAATGCCCAACACGTTAGAGACCTGGGTGATGGCCAGCAGGCGGGTACGCGCGTCAAACAGGCCCGGTATCGCATCCAGCTGCAGGGTTCCGTCCGGATTGAGCGGGATCACCCGCAGCTCGGCGCCCACCCGGGCGCAGAGCAGCTGCCACGGAACGATATTGGCGTGATGCTCCATGGCGCTGACGATGATGTTATCCCCGGCCCTCACGTTGGCGTTACCCCAGCTATTGGCGACCAGGTTAATGCCTTCGGTAGTGCCGCGAACGAAGACCAGCTCCTCCGCTGAGCACGCGTTGAGGAAGGTTGCCGCCTGCTGGCGAACCTGCTCCATGCGCGTCGTCGCCTCCGCGCTGAGAGTGTGAATACCGCGATGCACGGCAGCATAGCCGTGGCGGTAAAACTCCGCCTCGGCGCGAATCACCGCCTCCGGCTTTTGCGCGCTGGCGGCGCTGTCCAGATAGACCAGCGGCTGGCCGTTGACCTCCCGGCCGAGCAGCGGAAAATCTGCGCGGACTCGTTCAACAGAAAATGTCATGCTGTCTCTCCCGGTAAACGCTGGCCGATGCGCGCGAGGATTTGCTGCCTGAGCGCCACGTCGCCGATGGCTTCCGTCAGCTCGGCGGCGAAAGCGTACAGGATCATGTGCTGCGCCGCCTGCTGGGTAATGCCGCGCGAGCGCAGGTAAAACAGCTGTTCGTCGTCGATGCGCCCGATGGTGGCGCCGTGGCTACACTTGACGTCATCGGCGTAAATCTCCAGCTGCGGCTTGGTATCCACCTCCGACAGCCGGCCTAACAGCAGATTGTTGTTAGTCATCTGGCCATCGGTTTTAATCGCGTTCGGCGCAACGTTAATCAGGCCATTAAACACCGCCCGGCCTTTGTCGTTGACGATGGTTTTATGCAGCTGGCGGCTGTTGCAGTAGCCGACGTCATGGTTCAGCCAGGTGCGGCTGTCGCAGACCTCGTTTTTGACCGGCATCGCCAGCGAGTTGATCCGCAGGTTGCTGTTCTCACCCCGCAGCTGCACGCTGGTATTCTGCCGCAGCACCGCGCCGCCGAGCAGGAAGCTGCTGCTAAAGGCCGACGCATCGCGGCCCAGAGAGAGGTCGTTGTGGGCAAAGTGGTAGCTCTGGGCATTTTCAAACGCCAGCTTGATATGCTGCAGATGGGCGTTATCCGCCACCGCGGCGGTCAGCCGTCCGCCGGTAAAATGGCGCTGCTCGTTGAGGCTGACGTAGTACTCCATAATCGTCGCCTCTGCGCCGCTCTCCAGCTCCAGATGATGCCGGTAGTGCGCGGTGTTCATCTCTTCGCCCGCCAGCCCGCGCGTCACGTGCATAATCAGCAACGGCCTCGCGGGGCGCTGGTTGCGCTTCACGCGAATGCGGGTCACCGTCGGCGCCAGGCTTTCGGTCAGGTGCAGAAACAGCTCCGGCTGCAGCGCGTCGGGCAGTGCCTGACGCTGGTTATCGATATTCACTTCGTAACCGCTGTCGCCCAGCGCGTCGCTCAGCGCTTCGCTGTAGCGGCCATCGATAAACACCAGCCGCCAGGCGTCGACGGAGAGCGCCAGCGCGTCCCGCTGCGCCTCGGTTAGCGCCTCGGGCTGCGGGGCAACAAAGGTACCGCCAAGCAGCGCATCCAGCGGGGTATATTTCCAGTGCTCATGTTTACGCGTCGGCAGCCCCAGGCGCAGCGCCTGTTGCAGGTGCTGGTGCGCTTCCGGCGTTCTCAGCTCCGCCTGCTCTTCAAACAGGTGGTGCCACTGCTGCAGCGCGTTACTGCTGTTCGGTAAGCCAGCCATAGCCCTGCTCCTCCAGTTGTTTGACCAGGGTGAAGTCGCCGGATTTGACGATCCGCCCCTGATACAGCACGTGGACGTAATCAGGCTTGATATAGTCGAGAATACGCTGGTAGTGGGTGACGATAATAAACGCGCGCTTACCGTCGCGCAGCGCGTTGACGCCGTCAGATACGATCTTCAGGGCGTCGATATCCAGCCCCGAATCGGACTCATCGAGAATGCACAGCTCCGGCTCCAGCACCGCCATCTGCAGAATGTCGTTGCGCTTTTTCTCGCCGCCGGAAAAACCGACGTTGACCGAGCGGGTCAGCAGATCTTCCGGCATCTTCAGCAGCTTAATTTTCTCTTCCATCAGATCCTGAAAATCGAAGCGATCCAGCGGCTCCTGCCCGCGATAGCGGCGCACCGCGTTCAGCGCCGTTTGCAGGAAAAACTGGTTGCTGACGCCCGGAATTTCCACCGGGTACTGGAAGGCCATAAAGATCCCCTCCCCCGCGCGATCCTCCGGCGCGAGCTCGAGCAGATCCTTGCCCTTAAACTCAACGCTGCCGCCGGTCACCTCGTAGTCTTCCCGCCCGGCAAGCGTTGCGGAGAGCGTGCTTTTCCCGGAGCCGTTGGGCCCCATAATGGCGTGAACTTCGCCGGGTCGGATATCGAGGTTCAACCCGCGCAGGATCTCTTTATCGTCAACGGATACCTGCAAATCTTTAATACTTAACATGTATATTCCTTAATTCGGCAGTCTGCTTCGGGCGGCGCCATCGCGCAGCCGGCATGGGCCAGACTGTTAACCGACGCTGTGTTCAAGGCTAATCGCCAGCAGTTTTTGCGCTTCCACGGCAAATTCCAGCGGCAGCTCTGAGAAGACATCCTTACAGAAGCCGTTAACGATCATGGAGATCGCATCATCTTCACTGATCCCGCGCTGTAGGCAGTAGAAAAGCTGATCTTCACCAATTCGCGAGGTGGTGGCTTCATGCTCCAGCTGGGCGCTGTTGTTACGGCACTCGACGTACGGGAAGGTGTGCGCCCCGCAGTCCGGTCCGATCAGCATCGAGTCGCACTGGGTAAAGTTTCGCGCGTTGGTCGCCGTCGGCATAATTTTGACCAGCCCGCGGTAGCTGTTCTGGCTTTTACCGGCGGAGATCCCTTTGGAGATAATCGTCGAGCGGGTGTTTTTACCGATATGAATCATTTTGGTGCCGGTATCCGCCTGCTGGTGGCCGCTGGTCAGCGCCACCGAGAAGAACTCGCCGATGGAGTTGTCGCCGCGCAGAATGCAGCTCGGATACTTCCACGTTATCGCCGAGCCGGTCTCCGACTGGGTCCACGACATTTTGCTGTTTTCACCTTCGCAGAGCGCTCGCTTGGTGACGAAGTTGAGGATCCCGCCGGTGTTGTTATCCCCGGGGAACCAGTTCTGCACCGTGGAGTATTTTACTTCGGCATCTTTGTGGATGATGACCTCAACCACCGCCGCGTGCAGCTGGTAGCTGTCGCGAACCGGCGCCGAGCAGCCTTCGATATAGCTGACGTAGCTGCCCTCGTCGGCGACGAGGATCGTGCGTTCAAACTGGCCGGTTTTTTCGGCATTGATACGAAAATAGGTCGATAGCTCCATCGGGCAGCGCACGCCTTTCGGCACGTAGATAAAGGTGCCGTCGGAGGCGACCGCGGCGTTCAGCGCGGCGAAGAAGTTGTCATTGCCGGGCACCACGGTGCCGAGATATTTTTTCACCAGCTCCGGATGATCGTGGATCGCTTCGCCAAAGGAGCAGAAGATGATGCCCTGCTCTCCCAGCTTTTCCCGGTAGGTGGTGGCAACCGAGACCGAGTCAAAGATGGCGTCAACTGCCACTTCACGCCCTTCGCGCACCGGCACGCCCAGCAGATTGAAGGCCTCTTCAACTTCGCTGGTCAGATAGTCAGCGGGGCCGGTTTGCTGCACCGCACCCGGCTCGGAGGCACAGGTGTCGTCGCAGTTGCCGCAGGAGGGCGCGGAATAGTAGCTATAGTCCTGATAGTCCAGCTTATCGTAGTGCGCCTTGAGCCAGTGCGGCTCTTCCATTTCCAGCCACGCTCTGAAGGCGTTCAGCCTGAACTCAAGCATCCACTCCGGCTCGTTGCGGCGGGCGGAGATCGCCCGCACCACCTCTTCGTTGATGCCCTTGGCCAGCTCATCAGTCTGTAACCGGGTAAAAAAGCCTTCTTTATAATTCAGCGGCCCGCCGGTCCAGGTTTTGACATCGTCAGTTGTTTCAGTATTACGAGACATAATTACTCCGCCTGAACCCCAAAGCTTTCACCACAGCCGCACTCGTGCTGCGCTTTCGGGTTATGAAACTTAAAGATTTCATTTAATCCTTCCCGAACGTAATCCAGCTCCGTACCATCAATAAACGGCATGGCCTGCAGCGGCGCCCACAGCTTCGCGCCTTCGAACTCAAACAGCAGATCGTCTTTCGCGGGCTCTGCGATAAGCTCCATCACGTAGGCAAAGCCGGCACAGCCGCTGGTTTTCACGCCAAGACGCAGCCCCTGCATTGGCGGCTGCTTGCTCACCAGGTCACGGATATGGGCGGCAGCAGCGGGCGTCATGATCAGGCCACGCCAACTAAAATCGTCGGGGTTAAAGGTTCCTGCTTGTAATTCCATCGGTCTACCTCATTGGTTGGCGCCATCAGGGCATCTCACCATGTTAGTGATAACGATTATCACTTCAACCCATCTGGAGAAGGGGTATTCGCCCATGCGACCCTTTTATGGCCCTTTTTATAAGCATAGACCCTGCTTTACTGCTTATCAGGTCTCTTTTTTTCTATTTAATAGACTGAAAAATAATAAGTTATTTGATGTGGGTTGGCAGAAGATGCGGCAATGGAAAAGATGCATCGAAAATACCGATTTTTGAGCCAGGAGATGAAAAAATCCGCCTTTCAGTGACTTATCGGATATTCAAGGGGTTATATAGTCACAACGTTGCGCCATCAAGCGCCTCCGGTCTCTTCCCGCCCGGCGCTGAAGGCGCGGCGGCTTTTCAGCTATGCCGCTAAAAACCTGACCCAATCGCATAACGTTGACTGACCTCACGAATATCACACCCAATCTATAAGCATTATCTGAAAACAGGGGTTGTTGTGTGGCTATGTGTAGACATTTTGGTTATAAAGTCGACCGTCCTTCGGGGATTAAGTTTTAATCGCTATGATCAAGCTGGTGTACAATCCTCGTCTATAATTTCTACAGGTTTCGGCATGATGTCGGAGCCACTGATAACCTGGAGCTTTTGTCGTAACGGATGATAGATATCAGTATTATGTCGATGTGCATGGTCGTTCTTTTGGTGATGAGCGTACTGCTGGACTGAAAGCCTGTTGCGCCACAACTTTATGCCGCCGCTGTTCCGATTCTCGCCGTTTATCGGCCGGCCATAGCCGTGTCCTGATGAAACCGGCCCTCGGTTTTACCTTCCCGCACGCCCTCCACAGTCGTTAATAAATAAGGAGATTTGGAGGATTCGCCCCCGGTGGGATTGTCGGCCCGAAACCTAACCTCTAAGATTTTAGCCACACACTTAAGAGGTAACGAAGATGAAAGGAACAATCATTGCCCTGTTAGCAACCGTTTCTATTGCCGCCGCCAGCGCCTTCGCCGCGGATAAAAGCGAAACGCCGCCTGCGCGGGATAACGCCGGACAGCCGCCGTTTGAGATGAACCAGCAGCGTGGCCCCATGCCCTTGCCGCCGAGAAAGCCGCTGCTCTTCTCCGCGACCGTTGCCAGCGATAATCCGACTGATACCATTAATAAGCTCACCGCGTTAATCCCTGCCAGCAAAGCCCGGCATTATGAAGTCCATGTCGAAGTCGTCGCCGTACCCAATATGGCAGAGACCGGGCCCCTGTGATTTTGTCGGCTTAATTAAACCGTGCAGGCGCGATGAATAAGCGGTTGAAATGGATTTGCCCGCCGGGTTTATGGGGTTGTTTGTCACCCGACGCATTGGCATGGCTATTATGCAAACGAAAAAAAGCTGCCAGTAATAGCGGCAGCTTTTATATCAAACGACTCAGTCTGATACTGAAGGGCTATTAGCTCTTAATTTTTTTGTAGATAAACAGCACCACCAGCGCGCCAATTACCGCAACGACAAAGCTCCCGAAATTAAACCCGTCAACCTTGCCAAAACCAAAGAAGGTGCTGATCCAGCCGCCCACTACCGCACCAATGACCCCCAGAATGATGGTGACAAAAAAGCCGCCGCCGTCTTTGCCCGGCATGATCCACTTAGCTAAAATACCGGCAATAAGACCAAAAATGATCCAGGAAATGATACCCATGGTTAACTCCGTCCTCTTTGTTGCTCTGCAAGTACAGTAACTAAATAGTAGCATACGCAGAACGAATGAATCATGAATTATATATTTATTAGATGATTACTTGCCGCACAAGCCGTCATGGTCTACATATCATGGGGAGCTGTTAACGTTAAAAGAGGTAAAAGATGGGGTATTACGTCATTAAGAAGTCAGAGAAGAGCGTGTCCCAACCCTGGTATTTCTTACTGAAGGCCGATAACCACGAAACCATCGCCACCAGTGAAATGTATTCCTCGAAGGATGCGGCGAAAAAAGGAATTGCCTCGGTGCAGAAGAATGGCCCGAGTGAAATAATTAAGGATGAATCGCTATAAAGAATATGGGGGAAAAATTTCCCCCATATATCACTTCAGGCAACGAGCGCGGTCTTAAACCACCGCCGTCGTCAGCCGCGATGAGCAGCACAGACGTCCCTGCTCGTCGGATATTTCAATCTGCCACACCTGATGGCGAGACCCGACGTGTAGTGCTTTGCAGACGCCACGCACCCGACCGCCGCGAACCGAACGGATATGGTTAGCGTTAACCTCAAGCCCCACCACCTTTTGCTCGCCCTCGCTGCATAAATAGCCGGCAACCGAACCCAGCGTTTCGGCCAGCACCACCGATGCGCCGCCGTGCAGCAGGCCGAACGGCTGATGGGTTCGGCTGTCTACCGGCATCGTGGCTTCAAGGGTGTCATCGCTAAACACATCAAAGCGGATATCCAGCAGACCCACCATATTGCCCTCGCCCATGCCGTTGAGCTGTTCCAGCGTTGTCTGACGTTTCCAAATCATCCCATAATCTCCAGCAGCGCCTGCAGCGGGTGACGTACGCCGCTGCCTTCAATACGCTTAACCTGACTACGACAGGAGTAGCCGGTCACCAGACAGCGGTTGCGCGGCAAACGCTGCATCGCCTGTTGCCAGGAAAGCGCGTAAATCGCCAGCGAGTTGGCATGGTTTTTAACCTCATGGCCGTAGGTTCCGGCCATACCGCAGCAGCCCACGCTGACGTTTTCCAGCTTCGCACCAAAGCGCGCAAAGATTTCGGCCCACTGTTTCGGGGCCGTCGGGAGCGCCGTGACCTCCGTGCAGTGGCCAAACAGATACCACGCCTCGCCGCCGTTATCCTGCACCGCGTTTTCAGGCAGCGCCCGCGGCAGCCATTCATGCACCAGCATCACGCGGAAGTCGCCGCGCTTATCGCCCAGCGTCTGGTTGTACTCATCGCGATAGCACAGCACCAGGGCCGGATCGACGCCGACCATCGGGATCTCGAGCTGCGCCATCCGGTTGAGGAAGTCCGCCGTTTTCTGCGCCGTACGGGCGAAACGCGACAGGAAGCCTTTAATATGCTGCGCCTTACCGTTTGGTGAAAACGGCAGCAGCACCGGCTGATAGCCGACCTTTTCCACCAGCCGGATAAAATCAGCCACCACCTGCGCATCGTAGTAGCTGGTGAACGGATCCTGCACCACCAGCACCATTTTGGCCTTTTGCTCGGCGCTCAGCGCTTCAAGCTGTTCCAGCGTCATATTCGCCGAACGGTGGCCGACCATTTGCTGCTTCAGCGACGGCGTAGAGAGCAGCGGTAAATCCACCATCCCGATGTGCTTTTCCGACAGCTTGCGCATCCACGGCTGGTTAATGAAGAAGTTAAAGGTTTTCGGCGCCTGCGCCATCAGCGGCGCGTAGGATTCCACCGTCGCCACCAGATGGTCGCGAACCGGGCGCAGATAGCGGCTGTGGTAAAGCTGCAGGAAGCGCGAACGGAACTCAGGAACGTCGATTTTAATCGGACACTGGGTAGAGCAGGCTTTACAGGCCAGGCAGCCGGACATCGCCTCTTTGACCTCATGGGAGAAGTCATACTCGCCCTTGCGCGCGTGCCAGCTGTTGCGGGTACGCTCGATAAGCTCGCGCAGGCTGGCGCGTTTCTCCGCCAGCTGGCTCTCCAGCTGATTGGGATCGATACCCCGATCGGCCAGCAGACGCAGCCATTCGCGCACCAGCGTTGCCCGGCCTTTCGGCGAATGGATACGATGATTGCTCACCTTCATCGACGGGCACATCGGGCTTTTAACATCAAAGTTAAAGCACAGGCCGTTACCGTTACACTCCATCGCCCCGCGCCATGAGCTGCGTACGGCAATAGGGATCTGGCGATCGAAGGTGCCGCGTTTTACCGCGTCTATCTTCATCATCGGCGCATCGACGCCTTCCGGCGGGCAAATTTTACCCGGATTAAGGCGGTTATCCGGGTCAAATGCCGCCTTCACCTTCCGCAGCTCGCCGTAGAGCTCGTCGCCAAAGAACGCCGGACTGTACTCGGCGCGGAACCCCTTCCCGTGCTCACCCCACAGCAGGCCGCCGTATTTGGCCGTCAGGGCAACCACTTCATCGGAGATCTGCTTCATCAGCACTTCCTGCTGAGGATCGCACATATCCAGCGCCGGGCGCACGTGCAGCACCCCGGCATCAACGTGACCAAACATGCCGTAGCTCAGGCCGTGGGCGTCCAGCAGCGCGCGAAACTCGACGATGTAATCCGCCAGATGCTCCGGCGGCACGCAGGTATCTTCGGCAAAGGGAATCGGTTTAGCCGCGCCCTTCGCGTTACCCAGCAGCCCTACCGCCTTTTTACGCATCGCATAGATACGCTCAACGCCGTCCAGCTCGCCGCATACCTGCCAGCCGATGACGCCGGCTTCACCCTGCGCGATCAGCCGCTCCAGGCGCTGACACAGCGAAGCCACCTGGCCGTCGATCAGCTCGACGTCATCGCCGGAAAACTCGACGATGTTCAGCCCCAGCATCTCTTTATCCGGCACGTCGGCGATCAGTTCGCTGACGGAGTGCCAGACGATATCCTCGCGCGCGAGGTTGAGCACCTTCGAGTCGACGGTTTCCACCGACAGCGCGTTGGCCGCCACCATAAACGGCGCATTGCGCAGCGCGGAGTCAAACGAATCATACTTAACGTTCACCAGCCGACGCACCTTCGGCAGCCGGGTGATGTCGAGACGCGCTTCGGTAATAAACGCCAGCGTCCCTTCCGAACCGGTTAATACCCGCGTCAGGTCGAATTCGCTGAGATCGTCATTAAAGACGTGGCGCAGATCGTAGCCGGTCAGGAAGCGGTTAAGTTTGGGGAATTTATCGATAATCAGCTGGCGCTGCGCTTTGCAGCGCTGGTAGACGGTGCGGTAAATGCGCCCGATTGCCGACTGCTCGTTTGCCAGTGTTTCTGCCAGGGCCGCGGGAATCGCCTGGGTATCCAGAATATCGCCCCCCATCAGCACCGAGCGCACGCCCAGCACGTGATCGGAGGTTTTACCGTACACCAGCGACCCCTGGCCGGAGGCATCGGTATTGATCATTCCGCCGAGGGTGGCGCGGTTGCTGGTTGAAAGCTCCGGCGCAAAAAAATAGCCGTACGGCTTAAGATATTGGTTGAGCTGATCTTTAATGACCCCGGCTTCGACCCTAACCCAGCCCTCTTCCGGGTTAATTTCGATAATGCGGTTCATATAGCGGGACATATCAACGACTATCCCCGCGTTCAGCGACTGGCCGTTGGTGCCGGTGCCGCCGCCGCGTGGCGTAAAGACCAGCGTTTTAAAACGCTCATCCGCCGCCACTCTCGCCAGCAGCGCGACGTCCGCCGTGGAACGGGGAAATAAAATCGCGTCCGGCAGCAGCTGATAGACGCTGTTATCCGTCGCCATCGTCAGCCTGTCGGCATAGCTGGTGGCGGTATCGCCGGTAAAACCTTGTTGCTCCAGTACCTGCAAAAAATTCAATACCAGCTGAACAACGCCTGGTGCTTGAGAAATTTGTGGGATCATAACGCTTGACCCTGCCTGACTATGTTGTGTTGTAAAAACTTCATCCTTAGGAGCGCTGTCGTCAGCCGCTTTTGCTGCGCCGAACGTTGACTTAGGCAAACGTCGCGAGCTTTCACCTGCCGGTTCGAGGTATCCTGGATGATTTTGCGTGTGGGTAACTAAACGATTGCGTAGTGCAGTCAACTTTTTATCACATTTTTTTCATATGCGCCCACCAGATTTATGTGCAGAATCAGGCTGGTGAAATTATTGGTATTATTATCCGTATATGGAATTACGCTGCGTCAGCCTTTTGGCGCCACTGGAAAGGTAAAATTTCTCTATGATTAACGATCGTCAGCCCCGGGATATACCGCAGGTTCTGCTATCGGTGCTGTTTTTGTCCCTGATTATTGTTTCCTGCCTGTGGGTCGTACAGCCCTTTATTCTGTCATTTGCCTGGGCAGGTACCGTGGTCATTGCCACCTGGCCGGTACTTCTCCGCCTGCAGCGGCTGCTGTTTGGCAAACGCGCTCTCGCGGTGCTGGTCATGACCGTGCTGTTATTCCTGCTGTTCGTTATCCCGATCGCGCTGCTGGTCAACAGCCTGGTCGATAACAGCGCGCCGCTGATTAAAATGTTTACCACCGGCAGCGTGAGCCTGCCGGATTTTGCCTGGCTGAACAGCATCCCGCTGATTGGCGGCAAGCTCTACTCCGCATGGCATGGCCTGCTGGATATGGGGGGAGCGGCGATCATGGCCAAAATTCGACCCTATATCGGCACCACCACCACCTGGTTTGTGGGCCAGGCGGCGCACATTGGCAAACTGCTGGTCTACTGCGGGCTGATGCTGCTGTTTAGCGCCCTGCTCTACTGGCAGGGTGAAAAGGTGGCCTATGGCTTCCGCTATTTCGCCACTCGCCTGGCGGCCAAGCGCGGCGACGCCGCGGTACTGCTGGCAGGACAGGCCATTCGCGCCGTGGCACTGGGGGTGGTGGTTACCGCGCTGACTCAGGCGGTACTGGGCGGCATCGGCCTGGCGGTCACCGGCGTGCCTTACGCCGCGCTGCTGACGGTGGTGATGATCTTCACCTGCCTCGTTCAGCTGGGGCCGTTGATTGTGCTCATCCCGTCCATTATCTGGCTGTACTACAGCGGCGATACTACCTGGGGCACCGTGCTGCTGGTGTGGAGCTGCGTGGTGGGGACCATGGATAACGTCATCCGTCCGGTGCTTATCCGCATGGGTGCCGACCTGCCGATGATCCTGATCCTCTCCGGCGTTATCGGCGGCCTGATTGCCTTTGGCATGATTGGCCTGTTTATCGGCCCGGTCCTGCTCGCCGTGTCATGGCGGCTGTACGACGCCTGGGTGCACGAAGTTCCGCCGCCGCCGAAAGACCCCGAGCAGGTGCTGGCCGAGCTCACCGAGCTTAATGACGGCAATATCAAAAACAGCAAATAAGATCTGGCAGGGACATAGTAAGGCGGGGAAACCCGCCTTAAACATAAATAAACCTTATACATTCATGCCTGCCTGACGCTCTCACCGTACCTTTGGCTACATATCCCACGCATATTCTTCACTTCAATTTAACTATTGAGAGGAATCCGATCGACGCAAAAAGTCCCCGTGTCTACTATATGAGCACGGTTATAAATCAACACCTTGATTTATAAGCATGGAAATCCCCTGAGTGAAACAACGAATTGCTGTGTGTAGTCTTTGCCCATCTCCCATGATGGGCATTTTTTTGTCTAAAACCGATTACTTAGATATATATCGCAAACGCTCAATGCACTACTTATGTACAGCCAGGGGGTTCAGGGGCATCCATAGTACCCACTTCAAAATCAAAGAGATGGAGTGTGTATTGCCTGCCTGAATATGTGTCTAATTTTGACTACATCCCGCCCATTGAGTAAGCAGAGAATGGCCCGTTGACACGGTCTTAAACGGTAAGTAAACAGCCATAACTGGCAGTATCGTCCTTACCGGATGTCAGGCGCAAGCTGCGGTATCTCTGATGCCACGTTTTACACGTGACATAAAAAATACGATGGGATTTCCCCTTCTGAACTCAAACATATATGGCAGCTGGAAGAGAAAAATCTCAGGCTGAAGAGGCCGATTGCCGATCTCAGCCTCGACAAGGCGATGTTGCAGGATGTTCTGGCAAAAAGATCTGACACTGACACGGCTGAGCGAATGGGTCAGGAATATACAGGCAATTACACAATTTAGATTACAGTCTCAAATTCTCAGCACCTATGGGTAAGCTCTCTAAACTTAAGATGGTTTCAACGCCTAAACTAGCAACGTTCATAGGCCGCTGGGTACCGTTCATAGGTTATACTCAATTGATTGTGGCAGTTACAGTGACAGCCAAGCGTTCTCGAGATAAATACAACCAGATTGCCAGACCTTCAGACCGTATATTATGGACTGACTTCTAATGAGAGATTTTGAATCAGAAGTTATACAATATTTAATGGATAACTATCCTGTAAGGCGCCACTGGTTAAAACCGGGTTTGAAACAGGTGACAAAAGAATGGACGCTTCAGGATGATTTCAAATTTTCACCCGAAGATGCACATGATTTTCTGTTGGACGTGTTTGAACACTCCGGCTTTGACGGGACGAACTATTTTGAATATGAGTATCCATTCTGGCAAAACGCCCCCCTTGAAAGAGAATTTAAACCACTTACGGTGGAAATGATCGTTAAGTCTGCCAAATCAGGTCGCTGGCTTTATGAATAACAAAACCCTCTGCTACTTAGGATATTTTTCGCTCTATAAGACTGACTGTAAAATATATAACAAGGAGGCTATGGAAAATAAAAAACCCCGCCATTAGCGACGGGGTTTGCATGGGCAA
This sequence comes from Klebsiella sp. 18074, assembly GCF_902705905.1. Lineage (NCBI taxonomy): Bacteria > Pseudomonadati > Pseudomonadota > Gammaproteobacteria > Enterobacterales > Enterobacteriaceae > Klebsiella > Klebsiella sp. 18074. The sequence continues at coordinate 41,289 of NZ_CACSIS010000017.1, forward strand.
AGGGTGCGTTATTTGTTGAGCTCAGCCAGACCAAGCCAGGTTTGCACCACGGTGTCCGGGTTCAGGGACAGGCTATCAATCCCCTCTTCCATCAGCCAGGCAGCAAAGTCCTCATGGTCGGACGGGCCCTGCCCGCAAATACCGACATATTTACCCTGCTTCTTCGCCGCGCGAATCGCCATCGACAGCAGCGCTTTCACCGCGTCGTTACGTTCGTCAAACAGCTCAGAAACAACGCCAGAGTCGCGATCCAGGCCCAGCGCCAGCTGCGTCATATCGTTCGAACCGATAGAGAAGCCGTCAAAGTACTCAAGGAACTGCTCCGCCAGCAGGGCATTGGATGGAATTTCACACATCATGATGATTTTGAGGCCATTCTCGCCGCGCTTCAGGCCCTGACGCTCCAGCTCTTCCACTACCGCTTTCGCCTGGGCGACGGTACGGACGAACGGCACCATGATCTCGACGTTGCTCAGCCCCATGTCGTTACGCACGCGCTTAACCGCATCACACTCCAGCGCAAAGCAGTCGCGGAAGCTGTCGGAAACGTAGCGGCCGGCGCCGCGGAAGCCGAGCATTGGGTTCTCTTCTTCCGGCTCATAGCGCTCGCCGCCCACCAGGTTGGCGTATTCGTTAGATTTGAAGTCAGACAGGCGCACGATAACGCGTTTCGGATAGAATGCCGCGCCCAGCGTGGCGATCCCTTCCGTCAGGCGACCAACGTAGAACTCTCGCGGTGAATCGTAGCCTTTCATCAGCTCACGGATTTCGTTCTGCAGGCCAGGTTCCTGGTCATCGAACTCCAGCAGCGCGCGCGGATGAACGCCAATCATGCGGTTGATGATGAACTCCAGACGCGCCAGGCCTACGCCTTCGTTTGGCAGGCAGGCAAAGTCAAATGCCCGGTCCGGGTTACCGACGTTCATCATAATTTTCAGCGGCAGGTCTGGCATTTCGCCCACGCTGGAGCTCTTGATGCTGAAGTCCAGCAGCTCAGCATAGACGTAGCCGGTATCGCCTTCCGCACAGGAGACGGTCACGTTCTGGTTTTCCTGGATACGATCGGTCGCGTCGCCGCAGCCCACCACCGCCGGGATCCCCAGCTCACGGGCGATAATCGCCGCGTGGCAGGTACGCCCGCCGCGGTTGGTCACGATGGCTGCTGCTTTCTTCATGATCGGTTCCCAGTCCGGGTCGGTCATGTCGGTAACCAGGACGTCGCCCGGCTCGATGCGGTTCATCTCGCTGATATCATGGATAACCTTCACCGGGCCCGCGCCAATGCGGTGGCCGATGGCACGTCCTTCAGCGACAATCTGCCCCTGAGCATGCAGCGTATAGCGCTCCATGACCTGGCCGCGCGAGCGCACGGTTTCCGGACGAGCCTGGACGATAAACAGCTCGCCGGTATGGCCATCTTTCGCCCACTCGATATCCATCGGACGCCCGTAGTGCTTCTCGATCTGCACCGCCTGCTTCGCCAGCGCCTGCACTTCCTCGTCGGTCAACGAGAAAATATCGCGCTGCGCCTGCGGCACATCCTCGATACGCACCTGCTTGCCGTGCTCCTGGGTCGGCGCATAAATCATGCGGATTTTTTTCGATCCCATGGTCCGGCGCACGATAGCAGGACGGCCAGCTTCCAGCGTTGGCTTATGGACGTAGAACTCATCCGGGTTTACCGCGCCCTGCACCACCATTTCCCCCAGGCCCCAGGCAGAGGTAATAAACACCACCTGGTCGAAACCGGATTCGGTATCGATGGAGAACATGACGCCGGACGAGGCCAGGTCAGAGCGGACCATGCGCTGCACCCCGGCGGAAAGCGCCACGCCGCGGTGATCGTAACCCTGATGCACGCGATAGGAGATCGCACGATCGTTAAACAGCGAAGCAAACACGTGCTTCACTGCGACGAGCACGGCATCGAAGCCCTGCACGTTCAGGAATGTCTCTTGTTGCCCGGCGAAGGAGGCATCAGGCATATCCTCGGCCGTGGCGGAGGAGCGCACGGCAAAAGAGGCCTCAGCGTTGTCGGCGGACAGCTGCTTATAGGCATCGCGAATCGCGTCTTCCAGTTCGCTCTGGAACGGGGTATCGATGATCCACTGACGGATCTGTCCCCCCGCTTTCGCTAATGCGGAAACGTCGTCAATGTCGGTTTTATCCAGCAGTTCATAAATGCGCTGGTTTACGCCGCTTTGGTCCAGGAACTGATTGAAGGCATCAGCGGTGGTGGCAAATCCGTTCGGTACGCTAACACCCATACCGGACAGATTAGTGATCATTTCACCAAGGGAGGCATTTTTGCCCCCAACTCTGTCTACATCATTCATGCCGAGTTGGTTATACCAAAGCACCAGCGGTGACGAGCCATTGTTGGACATCGAGACAATCCTTTTGTGATTTAATACCAGTGATAAAAAACTCACGATCAACTACGGGATTTATCCTGACATATTTACGCGGCTGAAAAAAACGGTGAATCGTTCAAGCAAATTATTTTTTCTTTTTTAGGACAGTTCACCTGATATAGCTAACTCAATGATTCTTCTTAAATCTGCTGCAATAAGAAACAAAAAACAACCAGCCAGCAAAAATGAACCTACCTTTTCATTAAAAATAAAAATAGCGTTTCATTTTTAAAATGAGACAAAACATAAACGGATATGCTTAAATTTAATAACTGCTTTCAGGTAATTAAACTCATTATACCGGATGGTCAAAATGGAAAGTGCTGTAGATCGCCACGTATTTTATATTTCCGACGGAACGGCCATTACCGCCGAAGTGCTGGGGCACGCGGTGATGTCGCAGTTTCCGGTCGCTATCAGCAGCGTTACCCTGCCGTTCGTGGAGAACATCAGCCGGGCGCGGGCGGTGAAGGAGCAAATCGACGCGATCTATCAGCAAAGCGGTATCCGTCCGCTGGTCTTTTACTCCATTGTAATTCCGGAAATTCGCGACATTATCGTGCAAAGTGAAGGATTCTGTCAGGATATCGTTCAGGCGCTGGTGGCGCCGCTGCAGCAGGAGCTGCACCTCGACCCCACGCCGATCGCTCATCGTACCCACGGCCTGACGCCGGGTAACCTGAACAAGTACGATGCGCGTATTGCCGCCATTGACTACACCCTCGCCCACGACGATGGCATCTCGCTGCGCAATCTCGATCAGGCGCAGGTGATCCTACTGGGGGTCTCGCGCTGCGGCAAAACGCCGACCAGCCTGTATCTGGCCATGCAGTACGGTATCCGCGCCGCCAACTATCCGTTTATCGCCGACGATATGGATAATTTAATCCTGCCCGCCTCGCTCAAACCTCTCCAGCACAAGCTGTTCGGTCTGACCATTAATCCGGAGCGCCTGGCGGCGATCCGCGAAGAACGTCGGGAAAACAGCCGCTATGCTTCGATGCGTCAGTGTCGAATGGAGGTCACCGAGGTGGAGGCCCTGTACCGCAAAAATAAAATTCCCTGCCTGAATAGTACCAACTATTCGGTCGAGGAAATCGCGACGAAAATCATGGACATCATGGGACTGAAACGAAGAATGTACTAACGAACTAGTACATTGTTGAAAATTTGTTTATGCTATCACCCGTGGCCTATACAGCATCATCCCCCGCTCTTGCAATAAGCGGGGATTGGTTTATCGTGATGCGCATCACTTCCCGGCAGTTTCGTCGCGGAAGAAACAGATTTTTGAGACCCCAATGAATAAAACAGACGAACTGCGTACCGCGCGCATTGAAAGCCTGGTAACGCCTGCGGAGCTGGCCCAGCGGCATCCCGTATCTGCCGATGTCGCGGCACACGTCTCCGCTTCCCGCCGCCGAATTGAAAAGATCCTTAACGGTGAAGATCGCCGCCTGCTGGTGGTTATTGGCCCATGTTCCATTCACGATACCGAGGCCGCGCTGGAGTATGCGCACCGCCTGCAGGCGATGCGTGAGCGCTACCAGCCGCAGCTGGAAATCGTGATGCGCACCTATTTTGAAAAACCGCGCACCGTTGTCGGCTGGAAGGGTTTGATCTCCGACCCTGACCTGAACGGCAGCTATCGGGTCAATCACGGTATCGAAGTAGCGCGTCGCCTGCTGCTGCAGATCAACGAGCTGGGCGTGCCGACCGCCACCGAATTCCTCGATATGGTGACCGGACAGTTTATTGCCGATCTGATCAGCTGGGGCGCCATCGGCGCGCGCACCACCGAGAGCCAAATCCACCGTGAAATGGCCTCCGCGCTCTCCTGCCCGGTCGGATTCAAAAACGGGACCGATGGCAACACGCGCATCGCGGTTGATGCTATTCGCGCATCCCGCGCCAGCCATATGTTCCTCTCTCCGGACAAGCAGGGTCAGATGACCATCTATCAGACCAGCGGCAACCCTTACGGGCATATCATTATGCGCGGCGGCAAACGGCCAAATTATCATGCGGCGGATATTAGCGCCGCCTGCGATGCGTTGCGCGAGTTTGATCTGCCGGAGCAGCTGGTGGTGGATTTCAGCCACGGCAACTGTCAGAAGCAGCATCGTCGCCAGCTGGAAGTGTGCGAAAACGTGTGTCAGCAGATCCGCGACGGTTCGACGGCTATCGCCGGCATCATGGCGGAAAGCTTCCTCAAGGAAGGGACGCAGAAAGTGGTCGCCGGGCAGCCGCTGACCTGGGGTCAGTCGATTACCGACCCGTGCCTGAGCTGGGAAGACAGCGAGCGCCTGCTGGCTGAACTGGCTGGGGCAACCGCCACTCGCCTGTAGCCGCTCTCTCCCACCGCGCATGCGGTGGGAATTCGTCCCCCACGCGCCAGAATATCCCCACCGCTAACCTGCCAAATATAGTACTTTGATAAAAAACGCTTGCCGTAAAAATTAACATTACTGATAATGATTATCATTGTTACTTTTATTTTTATTTTTGGTGCTATGACGCGAATGGATAACACTGCCACAGCTGAAAAAACAAAAGACAATGCCCCTTACCCTGTCGCCACGGATCGCAAAATTTGCAGCCGGGTGCTGCTAGGTCCCGAAGGTCGGGTGGTGATCGAGCATGACGGCCAGCGCTATCTGCTGCGTCAAACCCATGCCGGCAAGCTGATCCTGACAAAATAGCCCTCCCCGCCGCCTGGCGCGAGGAGAGCACTGCCTCCGATTGAAGCGATGCATCAGCTGGAGCAGCTGACTTCCAGCCCTTTTCCCCAGTCCGGCGGGCGGCTGACGTAATCATCTTCCCGGTCGATAAACGGCTGAACCAGCGCCTCATGCAGCCGCTCCAGCTCGCCGGTGTTCCCCTGTTCCGCCTGCTCGATGGCCCGCTGCGCCAGCCAGTTACGCAGCACCAGCGCCGGGTTGACGGCACGCATATGCTGCTGACGCTGCACATCATCAATCTGCTCATCACGCAGGCGCGCACGGTAGCCGTCGAACCAGCTATCAAAGGCGGCGCGATCGATAAACTCATCGCGCAGCGGCGAGGCGGCGCTGAGCTGCTCGCTGGCGCTCAGCATCCTGAAGGTGCGGGTGTAATCGCTGCCTTCGCGCATCATCAGCGCAAACAGACCGTCCAGCAGATCGTTATCGCCCTGCTGCTGGGTAAACAGGCCAAGCTTCTCGCGCATGCGGCGGCCGTAGGCGCTCAGCAGCGCGTGCTGGTAGCCATCCAGGGCCGCGTTTAGCGCATCGGCGCTGATGAACGGCGACAGCGACTGCGCCAAACGCTGCAGATTCCACAGCCCTACCGCCGGCTGATTCTCAAAGCTATAGCGCCCCTGGTAATCCGAATGGTTGCAGATGAAATCAGGCTTGAAGTCATCGAGGAACCCGTACGGGCCGTAGTCCATCGTCAGGCCGAGAATAGACATGTTATCGGTATTCATTACCCCATGCGCAAAGCCTACCGTTTGCCAGCTGGCGATAAGCGTCGCCGTTTTAGTGACAACGTCACGGAACCACAGAAAGTACTTATCCGCCTCTCCGTCGAGCTCGGGCCAGTGGTGACGAATCACGTAGTCGGCCAGCTGCTGCACCTTTTCCGCCTCCCGGCGATAGTAAAAGTGCTCAAAGTGGCCAAAGCGCACGTGGCTCTCAGCGATGCGCATCAGCATCGCTCCCTGCTCGACGGTTTCACGATACACCGGCGTGTCGCTGGTCACGATCGATAGCGCGCGGGTGGTGGGTATGCCCAAAGCGTGCATCGCTTCCGATGCCAGGCCTTCGCGGATCGTCGAGCGCAGCACAGCGCGCCCGTCGCCCATTCGCGAGTAGGGCGTGAGTCCGGCGCCCTTCAGGTGCCAGTCCATCCGCCGGCCATCGGGCAGCTGCTGCTCGCCCAGCAGGATCCCGCGGCCATCGCCCAGCTGCCCGGCCCAGGAGCCGAACTGATGGCCGCTATAGACCTGCGCCAGCGGCGACATGCCGGGTAGCAGCGCTTCGCCGCCCCATACGCCGGCGCCCGTTGACGGCTGAAATAGCGCCTCAGGCACGCCCAGGGTCTGCGCCAGCGGCGCGTTGTGCCAGATCGGCCGCGCATTGCTCAGCGGCGTCGGGGTCAGGGCGGTGTAGAAATCTGGCAGTTCATCACGCCAGTGGGTTGTAAAAGACAGGGTCATGGGTTCCTCCGGCCTTCAGTGTAGTGCCTTCAACAAAGTATTAACACGGGCGAATAGCAGGGTTATCAAGATAAAGTGAGGAAGCCGGGGGTCTCGCGTTTGTACCTGCGTTTGTTAACTAAGAGAAGTTCCGCTCACCGGACGTCTGGCAGAACATGTAGCCTTGGCGCCAGGTGACCGGGTTAAGGGGAAGATAACCGTCTTCCCCTTAACAATCCCCGCGGTCCCGCACGGAAATCGGTGCTGCGCACTGCGCTCACCTCCCGGCCAGCAGCCTGCGGTCGGCTCAACTCGACCTGCTCGCCCGTTCCGGGGCTCGCTCCTGTCTCGATTCGCCTCTTGCCGTCATCCCTGGCGGCCAGCCCTTGTCTTCCGGCCTTCGGTTCGCCGATTTCAGCGGGGAGCAAGGGCCCCGCTGCATGCCTTTTCACTACAGGGCGTTCAAAATCGCGGTACGTAGACACAAAAATGCCGGTCAGTTAATTAACTGGCCGGCATGAACGCCGCTCCGCCCTGACAAACCACCTGCGACGCTAGATTCTGCGTGCCTGCCAGAATTTTTTATTCCAGTACACGTTATTCAGCGAAGAGCGCGTGACGCCGTTGCTGGTCGAAGCATGGATAAACTGGTTATCGGTATCGTAGATCCCTACGTGCAAACCGCTCTCGCCGGAGCCGGTCTTGAAGAACACCAGATCCCCAGGCAGCAGTTCGCTTTTATCAATGCGGGTGCCGATCTCTGCCTGCTCGCGGGTTTCACGCGGCAGCTGCATGGAAAACTTATCGCGGAAGGTTCTCACCACAAAGCCGGAACAGTCCACCCCGCGCGGCGTCATCCCACCGTAGCGATACGGCGCACCCCGCCAGTTCCGCAGCTGATCGTTAAGATTAGCGATGACGGTAATAGAATCCGCAAGCCGGGGATTGGGCGGCGGCGCCCGGTGACTGCTGCAGCCTGCCAGAAATAGTGCCGTCAAAAGAATGAACCACAAACGCATCTCAGACGATTCCTCTGTTCCTTATCTTATTGTCAGGATAATTTAGCTGGTTTATCAATGAACTGACAAGCTTGCTTCGTGCTACTGTGACGCGATGAGCATAAAATGACCGCCAAACGCCACCCGCTGGAAAGAAATCGCATAGGCGGCGGTTAAATTCTCTTCGGTCAATACCTCTGAGGTATAGCCACAGGCTATCGTTTTTCCCCGGCAGATAAGCCACACCCGCTGCGCATGCCGTAGCGTGTGGTTGAGATCGTGACTGCTCATAACCACCGAGATCCCTGCCGCGCACAGTTCGCTGAGAACGCTGTCGAGCGCCGCCTGCTGCGCCACGTCGAGGCTGTTCATCGGCTCATCGAGCAGCAGCAGCTGTCCCGCAGGGTTGGCCAGCGGGTCGATTTGCAGAATGACCGCCGCCAGCCGCACGCGCTGCCACTCGCCGCCCGAAATCTGATTGACCTGACGCCCAAGCTTATCGCTCAGCCCCAGCCTCTCGGCCAGCGCGCCGAGCAGATCGCTCCGCGCGTTATTTTGCAGATGCAGCGACAGGTAGTGCCAGACCGGCATCGCGAAGGGTGGCGCCTGATGCTGGTTCAGGTAAGCACGATGCCGCGCCAGCTCGGAGGCCGGCCACGTTTTTAGCGGCCGTTCGTTGAGGATGATGTGCCCGGGTCCCGTCGTCAGGCCGGCCATGCGCATCAGCAACGTGCTTTTCCCGGCCCCGTTCGGCCCGACGATATGGATCATTTCTCCCGCTCGAACCTCGGCGCTAAACGCTGCCAGCCGCCCCGGCTCTTCTACGTCCTGTAGCTGCATCAAAAACGGCATTATTTCGCTAAAGCTCCTTTAATCGCCGCCAGCAGCAGCGGATCGTTCGGCGCCATATCGGGCGAGAAGCGTTGGATAGTCTGGCCATCGGCGCTCAGGAGGAACTTTTCGAAATTCCATAAAATATCGCCATCGTTCTGCGGCGCGCGGCCTTTGCTTGCCATCCGCTCGTAAAAGCCGCTCCCTTCCGGCGCGACGGCCTGCGGGGCAGCCTCAACCAGCTTCTGGTATAGCGGATGACGATGCTCGCCGTTGACGTCAACTTTACTGAACAGCGGGAAAGTCACGCCATAGGTGGTGCTACAGAAGGTTTTGATCTCCTCCTCGCTGCCCGGCTCCTGTCCAAGGAACTGGTTACAGGGGAAACCCAGCACCGTGAAGCCGTCGTTCTCAAGCTCCTGCTGCAGCGCTTCCAGCTGTTCATACTGCGGCGTCAGGCCGCATTTTGAGGCTACATTAACGATTAACAGCGCTTTGCCCGCATAGGCGTTAAGCGTCGTTTTCTCGCCATCGATAGTGGTAACTTCGGTATCAAGAATAGTGTGTTGCATAGCCTTCCCTCTGTGAATAAAAGCGATTTCTGGTTCAGGTGATCCCTATCTACTGTAGCGGATTGAGGCGCGGTCATTGTACTTTGAATCGTCTGACCGGCATACCGTACCATGCCCGTGCGGCAACATGAATTCCTCTCAATAGGGACGTCGCGCAATTCAGTGTACAGTGTTAAACGGATGTAATAGCATTTCGTTACTGATTAATTTAAGAGAGTTTTATAGATGAAGAAGCTGTTGAGTTCGGTGCTGATTGCCTCATCGGTGGTGCTGTTATCGGCCTGCTCCCCTGACGATAATAATAAGGTCAAGGTGGCGATCAATACCGGTCCGGATGAGGCTATCTGGAAAGTCGTTGAGCAGGTTGCAAAGGATAAATATAACCTCGACGTCGAGGTGATCTCCTTTAATGATTACGTCCTGCCTAACGAAGCGTTAAATAATAAAGACGTCGACGCTAACGCCTTCCAGACGCTGCCCTACCTCGAAGCGCAGTCGAAAGAGCGTGGCTACAAATTCGCCGTCGTCGGCAAAACCTTTGTTTTCCCTATCGCCGCCTACTCTCGCAAGATAAAAAATATCAGCGAGCTGCCGGATGGTGCGACGGTATCTATTTCCAACGAGACCACGACGCTGGGGCGCAGCCTGCTGCTGCTGCAGGCGCAGGGCCTGATCAAGCTGAAAGATGGCGTCGGCTACCTGCCAACGGCGCTGGACATTATCGACAATCCTAAGCATTTGAAAATTGTCGAAGTGGACAGCCCGCAGCTGCCGCGTACCCTGGACGATCCTGACGTTAGCCTGTCGATTATTAACACCAACTTCTCGGCGCAGGTTGGCCTGTCCGCCGCGCGGGATGGTCTGTTTATGGAAGGCCAGGACTCGCCGTACGTGAACGCTATCGTGTCTCGCGAAGATAATAAAGACAGCAAAAAAGTTCAGGAGCTGAAAGAGGCGTTCCAGACTAAAGAGGTCGCTGACAAAGCGCTGGAAGTTTATAAAGGTGATGCCATCAAAGGGTGGTAATAGCACTTAATCTGCGCATCGGCAGGCGATAGACGCCCTGCCGATGCGCCTGGATTCGGCGCTTATTGCGCGTGCACGGACTTCAGCAACAGCCAGATAAACACCGGCGCGCCCAGCGTCGCGGTCACCACGCCGATCGGCAGCTCCGCCGCCGACAGCGCCAGGCGGGCGACGATATCGGCGCCTAACAGCGCGCTGGCCCCGGCAAGCATGCAGGCCGGCAGCAGAACGCGATGATCGCTTAAGCCGCATAGCCGTAGGATATGCGGGATCACCAGGCCAATAAAACCGATGGCTCCGGCCAGCGCCACGCTCACCCCCACCAGCCAACCGGTGGCGACCACCAGCAGCTTACGCCACAGCCACAGCGGTAAGCCCAGCTGGCGAGCCGATACCTCTCCCAAAGCCAGCATATTCAGCGGCTGCGACTGTAGCCCCACCCAGGCCAGCACCGGCAGAAGCGCCAGCATCAGCCACAGCTGCTGCCAGTCTACGCCGCCAAAGCCGCCCATCATCCAGTACATCAGCTGACGTAAATCGAACGAGGTGGAGAAATAGACGGCCCAGGTCATCAGCGCGCTGCAGATAATGCCCAGCGCAACGCCTGCCAGCAGCAGACGGCTGGTTGAGAGGTGCCGGCGGGCAAAACGCAGCAAAATAAAGGTGATAACCAGCGCTCCGGCAATGGCGCAAAGCCCCAACACCCAGCCCGGGAGGAACCCTTTACCCAGCAGGACGGCGGCGATGAGCCCGACCCCCGCGCCGTTAGAGACCCCCAGCAGCCCCGGCTCCGCCAGCGGGTTTTCGAACAACGCCTGCATGATCGCCCCGGAGAGCGCTAAAGCGGCGCCCACCAGCAGCACCGCCAGGGTGCGCGGCAGGCGAATTTGCCAGATGAAGAGCTGCCCCCTGGCGCTGAGCCACTCCTGCGGTGGGATCCAGAGATCGCCCGCGCAGAGGCTGGCGGCCATCATCGCCAGCAGCAGCAGCAGTAAAGCAACGAGCCAGCGCCGGCTGCGGCGCTGTTGAATTTGAGCAAAGGTCTGCATAAATACCGGGATGCAAGAAAGAGATGTATTTGATTTTACGGTGGGTATTGCGGGGAGAAAAGCAAAACATCGGCTCATGGCGCATATCGACGGATGCTAGCGGGCAGAATCGCGCTGCCCGCTAGCGCAGCGGTTACACCAGGACCTGGAACAGAACGGCGAAGAGAACAATATTGGCCAGAACGATGGCCCAGCCGTTATAGAGCATATATTTCAAATGCGTGGACTGCGCCAGCCCCATCTGTCCAAACATATCCGACGACGGGAAGGGGCCAAACCAGTCAACCTGCGATGATGCCAGCAGCACGGCGGTCGTCCCCTGCGGCGGGACGCCTGCCGCCATCAGCATTGGGCCGAAGATTTTATGGGTAAAGGTCATCTGCGCTACCGCCGCGCCGGGGACATGGCCAATAATATTAAAAGCAAAAATACTAAAGCACAGCCAGGCGGGAGAGATCCCCTCGAGCAGCGGCTGGGTGTAGTCCAGCAGCCCCTGGTAAGCGTGCAGCCCGTCCATCAGTTCAAGAATGGGGTTGTAGAGCCAGTACAGCAGGAACATCCACACCAGCCGACCGCAGCCGTGGTACAGCGCCTGCAGGATCTGCGTTGGCCGCAGCCCGCCGACCAGGCCGGTAATCAGCGCCACCAGCAGCATCACGATAATAGCGAAGCTAAAGCCGGCCTTAATGACCACGCCCACCACCGCCATCACGATAATCGTTGCCGCAAAGGCCAGCGCGCTCAGCTTTCTGCGGCGGGTAAGAGTCGGGTTATTCTCATCCTGCGGCTGCTCAGCAAGGTTAACCTCATAGCGCAGCTTGCCCTCGGTCATCTTCTGGATACGCCCCGCCATGGCCCAGCCGGCCAGCAGCGTGACGGCGCTCATCGGCAGACCGACATAGAGCAAATAGTCCGGATAGCTCAGGCCTCCGAGCTTAAGAATAGTCACCGTACTCGGGGTAAAGGGGCCGGTAAACAGCCCGATGGAACCGGCGGTCATCATCAGCGCGGCCACCGTTGGCGGCGTCAGGCGCACCGCAGCGGCGATGGGAATAATCACCGCGACGATAATAGCGTTACCGCCGGCCATGGTGCCCAGGGCGCCGCAAATCAGAATCGAGGAGGCGACGATACCAAATTTCACCCGCGTCTGGCTGGACAGCCCGATGCGATGAACCACGAATTTCACCAGCTCTACCGCCGCGCCGGTGCGGGTAGCCACTTCCCCCACCCCGGCGCCGAGCATAATGATTAGCCCGACGGTGGCAATAAAAGAGCCGGTCGATTTCGCCAGCATCGTGCCCATTTCCGGCAGCCCGGTAGAGGTCATGATCATCGCAATAATAATTGATGAAATAACCGCCAGCACGATATCCACGCCAATAAGCGACAGCACGGCTAATGCTACCAGCGGGGTAAAGCTGAGAAGGCCCAGCTCTGCGCTGGGGCGGCCATGACACCAAAATGCAATCAATAAAAACAGCCCTGACAGCAGGCCAATAACGATATTTTTCCTGGTAATAGTTCTTCGGGTAACAGGATTACCGGAGAGCGTTGAGTCACTCATACAACTCCTTGATGCCAATAAAACCAACCGCTATTTCAGGTCAGCGCATTTGGGCCAGCTCAGAAAATATCCCCCTCGTTATAATTGTTGGCGCGAAGGCCTGAGGGTTTGCGTAGGGACAACAGGTATTGTTCTGAGAATCGGATTATCCGCCTACCGGCGGGGCAAAAAGCGCAATAAGTAAACAGAACGCTGATTGTGAATTGAATTTATGTTAATTTATTGTTAGTAGAAAATGAATTTTTATCTGGCACCTATAACCCTGAGTTAACCCCTGATGAAACTGCGTCACCTGGAAATCTTCCACGCCGTGATGACCTGCGGCCCCCTTTCACGAGCAGCGGAGTCGCTGAATATCTCTCAACCGGCGGCCAGTAAGGCGCTCAAAAACGCCGAAATGAAGCTGGGTTTTAAGCTCTTTCAGCGCGTTCGCGGCAAGCTGCTGCCGAGCAGCGAAGCGTTGACGCTGTTCGAGAAGGCGCAGAATATCTACCAGGATCTGGATAATCTACGCCTGCTTGCCGACAACCTGGCGCGCGACCCGCGGGCGAAAATTAGCCTCGGCTGTTTACCCAGCCTCGGGCTGAGCCTGGTGCCGGAAATGGTGACCGACTTCTATCAGCAAAATGCGAATCTGGTGATGACCCTGACCACGGAACATACTGAGACATTGGTCAAGAAACTGGATCTGCGCGAGATCGATCTGGCCCTGACGCTCCAGCCGGTTCAGCAGGGCGAAATCATCACCACCACCATTGCCGAAGTGCCGCTGGTCTACATCGACCGTGACTACCGCCAGGGCGTGGTGGCAATTGATGAGATAGACCAGCAGCGCTGGATCTCTCCCGGCCCCCACTCGCTGTCGGCCGCCATTGCTACCCGTCGCGACTTCTCGACGACCCGCCTCAACGTTCAGACCTATTACATGGCAACTGAATTTGTTAAACGCGGCATGGGCTGCAGCATTACCGATATTTTTTCCGCGCGTCATAACCTGACCCCGACGATGATCCACCCTATTTCACCGCCGATGACGATCCCTCTCTGCCTGCTGCGTCGGGCGGATGTTTCCCTGAGTCCGATTGCGCATAAATTTGTCGATTTTATCTGCCGGCAGCTGCGTAAACAGCTGCAGGAAATTAACCTGGGGTTATACCCTGAAAATAAAAAGTCAATTGCGCCGCAGGGGTAAATGCTTTGACATAACGCCATTGCATTTATCAGCGGTGGATATCTCAGGTTATGAAAAAGCGCATTGTTATTATCGGTGGGGGCGTTATCGGGCTGGCGACGGCCTACGTATTCATTAAGCGCGGCCACGAGGTCCAACTGCTGGAGCGCAATGCGACCCCCGGCCTGGCGACGAGCTTTGCTAACGGCGGCCAGCTTAGCTACCGCTACGTCGCGCCGCTGGCCGACCGCGGCGTGCCGCTACAGGGAATAAAGTGGATGGGCAGGAGCGACTCGCCGCTCAATATGCGACTGAGGATGTCGCCAGACCAGTGGCGCTGGCTGCTGCAGTTCCTGCGTGCCTGCAACAGCCGGACCAATAAGGTTAACGGCGATCATATCCTTCGCCTGTCGCTACTCAGCCGTCAGGTTATGCAGGCGTGGTTGAATGAGGATAATCTGAGCGACTTTCACTGGCGACGCTGCGGGAAATTAGTCGTCCATCGCCGGGAGTACGATCTGAATAAAGCGGAAACAGGGATCAATCCGCAATATCAGCGCTCCCTGAGCGGCGCCGAGTGTATCGAACTTGAACCCGCGCTCAGGCATATCCGCGCCTCGCTCTGCGGCGGTATTTATTCCCCCGGCGACGAAACCGCTGACTGCCATCAGTTTTGCCTGGCGCTGCTGGAGAAACTCAACGCCAGCGCCAGCTTTACCCTCACCGGCGACTGTGATGTTCGCCGTCTGAATAAAAAAGGCGGTCGTATTCACTCGGCGGAAACCAGCCGGGGAACGATTGCCGGCGATGATTTTGTGGTTGCCGCCGGCAATGGCAGCAGCCCGTTACTGGCAGGCACGGGAGTTCACGTGCCGCTTTGCGGCCTGAAAGGCTACAGCCTGACGCTGCCCTATCCGGCCCAGGCCGGGATCGCGCCGGATGTCAGCGTCACCGACTATGGGCACAAAATTGTCTATGCCCGCCTCGGAGATCAGCTGCGTATCGCCGCGATGGTTGATATCGGCTACGACGGCGACGGGTTGCGCCCTGAGCGTATTGCGGCGTTGAAAAAAATTGTTACCGGCAGCTTCCCCGAGCTCCAGGGCATTGAGGATGCGCAGGCCTGGAGCGGTATGCGCCCTTCTACGCCAGCCGGCCCTCCGCTGCTGGGACGCGCCGGCTACCAAAACCTGTGGATGAACCTCGGCCAGGGTAGCCTGGGCTTCACCCTCGCCGCCGGCAGCGCGGCGGTGCTCGGCGCCCTGCTCGATAGAGAAAACCCCGCCATCGCTTTAGATGGCCTGACATGGAAAAAATCAGCATGAACATTATCCGTAACAATCCGCAGCCGCGTCTTTCCGCCAGCGTCGAATATGGCAACCTGATCTTTTTATCAGGGCAAACGCCGAAAAGCAGCGAGGAGGATATTATTCAGCAGACGCGGGAAGTCTTAGAGAAAATCGACGCCCTGCTGGCTGCGGCCGGTAGCGACAACGGGCACATTCTTTCCGCGCAGGTATGGCTGAAAAATATCTCCCGCGATTTTGCCGGTTTTAACGAAGCCTGGGTTGCCTGGCTGCCGGAAGGCCACAGCCCGGCGCGCGCGACCGTCCAGGCAGAGATGGCGCGCCCGGATATTCTCGTCGAAGTGATGGTCACTGCCGTAAAAGCCTGATCCTGAAAACGAAAAGAAAAAAGGCCGCATCAGCGGCCTTTTTAGTTAGTTCAGATTATTTGTCTCTGGGCGAAGCGTTTTCGACGCGGCTTTTAAGTTTCTGGCCGGGTCTGAAGGTCACCACACGCCGGGCTGTAATCGGAATATCTTCCCCCGTTTTCGGGTTACGACCCGGGCGCTGGTTTTTATCACGCAAATCGAAGTTGCCGAACCCGGAGAGTTTTACCTGTTCTCCGTTTTCCAAAGCACGACGAACCTCTTCGAAAAACAACTCTACCAGTTCTTTGGCATCCCGCTTGCTAAGCCCAAGCTTATCAAACAGATATTCTGACATTTCAGCTTTTGTAAGCGCCATAGGTTCAATCCCTCAATGAGGCCTGGAATCGCTCTTTTAATGCCTCTACACATTTGGCGACGGTAGCGGCAATCTCCTCTTCTTCGAGTGTACGGCTGGTATCCTGAAGGATTAGGCTGATTGCAAGGCTCTTACTGCCCTCTGCAACGCCTTTACCGCGGTACACGTCAAATAAGTTTACGCCAACTACCTGATTTACGCCAACTTTCTTACACTCGGTCAAAACATCAGCTGCGGGTACGTTTTCAGCGACGACGACCGCGATGTCGCGACGGTTAGCCGGGAAACGAGAAATCTCGCGCGCCTGAGGCACCACGCGGTCTGCAAGCTTGTTCCACTCCAGCTCAAACGCCAAAGTGCGACCGTTCAGATCCAGTTTACGTTCCAGCTCAGGATGAACAACCCCAATGAAACCAATACGTTCACCTTTCAGATAAATCGCTGCCGACTGTCCCGGATGCAGCGCGGCGTTCGCTTCTGCGCGGAATTCAATGGCGGATAATTTACCGGTCAGGTCGAGAACGGACTCCAGATCGCCTTTTAAATCATAGAAATCGACGGACTCTTTTGCCAGGTTCCAGTGCTCATCAACGCGATTGCCGCAAATTACGCCGGCCAGCATCACGTCCTGACGGATCCCCAGCGGAGCTTCGGTATCAGGAACAAAGCGTAAACCGCTCTCAAAGATGCGCACCCGGCTCTGCTGACGGTTCTGATTATATACCACGGTGCCCAGCAGGCCGGTCAGCAGCGACAGGCGCATAGCCGACATTTCGCTGGAGATTGGGCTTGGCAGGATCAGCGCCTCTTCACCCGGGTGAATCAGCTGCTGCACTTTCGGGTCAACGAAGCTATAGGTAATAACTTCCTGATAGCCTTTGTCGATGAGCAGGGTTTTCACGCGCTTAAGCGACAGGTTCGCCTCGCGGTGGGTACCCATAATCAGGCCAGCCTGTACCGGTTCGTCAGGAATGTTGTTATAGCCGTATACGCGGGCAACTTCTTCAACCAGATCTTCTTCGATCGCAATGTCAAAACGCCAGCTCGGCGCAACGGCCTGCCACTGGCCTTCACCCGCGGTCACGTCACAACCCAGGCGGCTAAGAATATCGCTGACCTGAGCATCATCAATGTGATGGCCAATCAGGCGATCCAGCTTGCTACGGCGCAGGGTAATGGTTGCCGCCTTCGGCAGGGTCGCGTCGTTGGTCACGTCGATCACCGGGCCGGCTTCGCCGCCGCAGATATCGATCAGCAGGCGGGTTGCACGCTCCAGGGCCTTGTGCTGCAGCGCCGGGTCGACCCCACGCTCATAGCGGTGGGAGGCATCGGTGTGCAGGCCGTGACGGCGCGCGCGACCGGTGATAGACAGCGGGCTGAAGAATGCGCACTCCAGCAGCACGTTCTGCGTTTCGTCGTTCACGCCGGAGTGCTCGCCGCCAAAGATGCCGCCCATCGCCAGCGCCTTCTGGTGGTCTGCGATAACCAGGGTGTCAGCGTCAAGCTTAGCTTCGGAACCATCCAGCAGCACCAGCGTTTCGCCCTCTTTCGCCATCCGCACCACGATGCCGCCTTCGATGCGATCGCGGTCAAAGGCGTGCATCGGCTGGCCGAGTTCGAGAAGAACGTAGTTGGTGACATCCACCACCGCATCAATGGAGCGGATGCCGCAGCGACGCAGCTTCTCTTTCATCCACAGCGGAGTGGGCGCTTTAATATTGATGCCTTTAACAACGCGTCCCAGGTAGCGCGGGCACGCGTCCGGTGCGTCAACGGTGATGGGCAGCGTATCGGCAATCGTCGCCGCAACCGGCGTGATTTCCGGCGCGTTCAGCGGCTCTTTATTCAGTACTGCCACGTCGCGAGCGACGCCGATGATACCTAAACAGTCGGCACGGTTCGGCGTCACGCTGATTTCGATGGTGTTGTCGTCAAACTTCAGATATTCACGGATATCGGTACCAATCGGCGCATCTGCCGGCAGTTCGATAATTCCGCTATGATCGTCGGAAACACCCAGCTCGGAAAACGAACACAGCATCCCTTCGGAAGGCTCGCCGCGCAGTTTTGCCGCTTTAATTTTGAAGTCGCCCGGCAGTACGGCGCCGATAGTAGCAACCGCAACCTTCAGACCCTGGCGGCAGTTCGGCGCGCCGCACACGATATCCAGCAGGCGTTCGCCGCCAACGTTAATTTTGGTCACCCGCAGCTTGTCAGCATTCGGGTGCTGGCCGCACTCGACGACTTCACCGACGACAACGCCGTTGAAGCTGCCGGCAACCGGCTCAACGCCGTCAACTTCGAGGCCGGCCATCGTAATCTGATTCGCCAGGGCTTCGCTGTCGATCGCCGGATTAACCCATTCGCGTAACCACAGTTCACTGAATTTCATTGTTCTGTCCTGCCCTTATTTAAACTGTTTGAGGAAACGCAGATCGTTTTCGAAGAACGCGCGTAGGTCGGTTACGCCATAGCGCAGCATGGTCAGACGCTCCATGCCCATCCCAAAGGCGAAGCCGGAATAGACTTCCGGATCGATGCCGACATTGCGCAGGACGTTCGGGTGCACCATGCCGCAGCCGAGCACTTCCAGCCACTTGCCGTTTTTACCCATGACGTCAACTTCAGCAGAGGGTTCGGTAAACGGGAAGTAGGACGGACGGAAACGAATTTGCAGATCTTCTTCAAAGAAGTTACGCAGGAAGTCGTGCAGCGTCCCTTTCAGGTTGGTGAAGTTAATATTCTTATCAACAATCAGGCCTTCCATCTGATGGAACATCGGGGTATGGGTCTGATCGTAATCGTTACGATAAACGCGGCCAGGGGCGATAATACGAATCGGCGGCTGCTGATGTTCCATGGTACGGATCTGCACGCCGGAAGTCTGGGTACGCAGCAGGCGAGTGGCATCAAACCAGAAGGTATCGTGGTCAGCGCGCGCCGGGTGGTGGCCCGGGATATTCAGCGCATCGAAGTTATGGTAGTCATCTTCGATCTCCGGACCGGTTGCCACCGTAAAGCCGAGCTCGCCGAAGAAGTTCTCGATGCGGTCAATAGTGCGGGTAACCGGATGCAGGCCGCCGTTTTCGACCCGACGCCCCGGCAGCGAGACGTCAATGGTCTCAGCGGCCAGACGCGCATTCAGCGCGGCGCCTTCCAGATCGGCTTTACGCGCGTTGAGCGCCTGCTGGACCTGCTCTTTGGCTTCGTTGATCACCGCGCCTGCAGCCGGGCGCTCTTCTGGCGGCAGCTCACGCAGGGTCGTCATCTGAAGGGTCAGATGCCCTTTCTTTCCCAGGTATTCCACGCGGACGTTGTCCAGCGCGGCAACATCTGATGCCTCATTAATGGCTGCCTTCGCACTGGCAACCAGCTCTGCGAGATGTGACATGGTTTTCCTCATTATGTCGGTGCAGACACCGGTTATGGTCATTATTTTGCTCTGACTATTTCGAGTCGCAGGCAGCGGATTAAGCCGTTATCCAGCACGAAGACTCCGGCGGGATGACGCGCATTAAGCCGCGCACCTGCAGCTTGAAATAGAACGAGTGTTCATATACGAAAAAAGCCTCCACGGTGGGAGGCTTTCTGGCGCTGTTTTTCGTTTCTTTTCTCACGCGCTAGCCTCCTGAGTTCAGGTGCTAAAGTAAAAAAAGAAGCGGAAAATAGCAGCATTCATGCTTGCATTACCTTGTCTGACACGAAACGTAAGACCTGTATTGAAAAGCTTACAGCAATAAAAGTCAATGTATTGATAGTGTTGAAACAAAAAGAGGGAGACAAGCTCCCTCTTTCAACTGGCTTATGCCAGAGCTGCTTTCGCTTTTTCGACCAGAGCGGTGAACGCTAATTTGTCGAATACTGCGATGTCAGCCAGGATCTTACGGTCAATTTCAACAGAGGCTTTTTTCAGACCGTTGATGAATTTGCTGTAAGAAATACCGTTCTGACGTGCTGCTGCGTTGATACGCGCAATCCACAGTTGACGGAACTGACGCTTTTTCTGACGACGGTCACGATAAGCGTACTGACCTGCTTTGATAACAGCCTGGAAGGCAACGCGGTATACGCGAGAACGCGCACCGTAGTAGCCTTTAGCTTGTTTCAAAATTTTCTTGTGACGTGCACGGGCAACTACACCACGTTTTACGCGAGCCATATGTGCTCTCCTGTATCTATTCTAATTAAAAAGTTAAAAGGGTTAACGACTTATGCGTACGGCAGGCACGCGATTACCAGGCCCAGATCGCCTTTGGAAACCATGGCTTTCGGACGCAGGTGACGTTTACGCTTGGTAGCTTTTTTGGTCAGAATGTGACGCAGGTTAGCGTGCTTGTGCTTAAAACCACCTTTACCGGTTTTTTTGAAGCGCTTAGCAGCACCGCGTACGGTCTTAATTTTTGGCATTTTAATAACTTCCACTTCGCATTGTTAATAAACGAAACGTAGGCGAACAATCCCTGCGAGGCCCAAGGGCTCCACAGGAATTGCTACTTGAAGGCCTTACTGTTTCTTCTTCGGAGCGAGCACCATGATCATCTGGCGGCCTTCGATCTTCGATGGGAAGGATTCGACCACTGCCAGTTCACTCAGATCGTCACGGACGCGGTTAAGCACTTCCATACCGATCTGCTGGTGAGCCATCTCACGACCGCGGAAACGCAGCGTGATCTTAGCTTTATCACCCTCTTCCAGAAAGCGAACCAGGCTGCGGAGTTTTACCTGGTAGTCGCCATCATCGGTACCAGGTCGGAATTTAATTTCCTTAACCTGGATAACTTTTTGTTTTTTCTTCTGTTCCTTAGAAGACTTACTCTTTTCATAGAGGAATTTGCCGTAATCCATGATACGACAAACCGGCGGCTCGGCGTTAGGGCTGATTTCGACTAAGTCTACTCCGGCTTCTTCAGCTTTTTCCAGAGCTTCTCTCAGACTCACAATACCAAGCTGCTCGCCTTCCAGACCTGTTAAGCGAACTTCTTGCGCGCGAATTTCGCCATTAATACGATTCGGACGCGCCGTTTGAACTCGTTTTCCGCCTTTAATACCTTATTCCTCCAGTTGTTGAAGACTGCGGCTGCGAATCTCTTGTTGCAGCTTTTCGATCACTTCATTTACGTCCATGCTGCCGAGGTCTTTCCCGCGACGGGTACGCACGGCTACTTTACCGGCTTCGACTTCTTTGTCGCCACAGACCAACATGTACGGGACACGACGTAAAGTGTGCTCGCGGATTTTAAAGCCAATCTTCTCATTTCTCAAGTCCGCTTTTACACGAATTCCCGCATTTTGTAGTTTACGCGTCAATTCGTTAACGTAATCGGCCTGAGAATCAGTAATATTCATGACCACTACCTGCACTGGCGCAAGCCAGGTTGGGAAGAAGCCGGCAAACTCTTCGGTCAGGATGCCAATAAAGCGCTCCAGAGAACCAAGGATAGCACGGTGAATCATTACCGGCACCTGTCGCTCGTTGCTTTCACCTACATAAGAGGCGCTTAGACGCTGCGGCAGAGAGAAGTCCAGCTGTACCGTTCCGCACTGCCATGCACGATCGAGGCAGTCATACAAAGTAAATTCAATTTTTGGACCGTAGAACGCGCCTTCACCCAGTTGATACTCAAATGGGATATTGTTTTCTTCCAGCGCGACTGCCAGATCCGCCTCAGCACGATCCCAGGCCTCGTCGCTTCCGATACGTTTTTCCGGACGAGTTGAGAGCTTGACGACGATTTTTTCGAAGCCAAAGGTGCTGTACATATCGTAGACCATACGAATACAGGCGTTAACTTCATCACGCACCTGCTCTTCAGTACAGAAAATATGCGCGTCATCCTGAGTAAAGCCACGAACGCGCATCAGGCCATGCAGCGCGCCTGACGGCTCGTTACGATGGCAGCTACCGAACTCCGCCATACGCAGCGGCAGATCGCGGTAGGATTTCAGGCCCTGATTAAAGATCTGCACGTGACCCGGGCAGTTCATCGGCTTGATGCAGTACTCACGGTTCTCAGAAGAGGTGGTGAACATCGCATCTTTGTAGTTGTCCCAGTGGCCGGTTTTTTCCCACAGCACACGGTCCATCATAAACGGGCCTTTGACTTCCTGATACTGGTACTCTTTCAGCTTAGAGCGGACGAAAGTTTCCAGTTCACGGAAGATAGTCCAGCCATCGTTGTGCCAGAATACCATACCCGGCGCTTCTTCCTGCATATGATACAGGTCAAGCTGCTTACCGATCTTACGGTGGTCACGCTTAGATGCTTCTTCCAGGCGCAGCAGATGGGCGTTGAGCGCCTTTTTATCCGCCCACGCGGTGCCATAAATACGCTGCAACATCTTATTGTTGCTATCGCCGCGCCAGTAGGCGCCAGCGGTTTTCATCAGTTTGAAATGATGACAGAAACGCATGTTCGGCACGTGCGGCCCACGGCACATGTCGACGTACTCTTCATGATGATACAAGCCGGGCTTGTCATCATGAGCAATATTCTCATCAAGGATCGACACTTTATAGGTCTCGCCGCGCTGCACGAAGGTTTCACGCGCCTCATGCCAGCTGACTTTTTTCTTGATGACGTCGTAGTTTTTCTCGGCAAGCTCGTGCATACGTTTTTCGAGCGCGTCGAGGTCTTCCTGGGTCAGCGTACGATCGATATCAACATCATAATAGAAGCCGTTATCGATAACCGGGCCGATAGCCATTTTGGTGTTCGGCCACAGCTGCTTAATCGCATGACCTAACAGATGCGCGCAGGAGTGACGAATAATCTCCAGGCCGTCTTCATCTTTAGCGGTGATGATAGAAAGCGTTGCATCGTTTTCGATGGGATCGCAGGCATCAACCAGCTCGCCGTTCACACGGCCAGCGATGGTGGCTTTCGCCAGGCCAGGGCCGATGTCGAGGGCAACGTCAAGCGGGCTAACCGCGTGGTCAAAATGGCGTTGGCTGCCATCAGGAAGCGTAATTACAGGCATTTCATGTCCTTATTTGCAGTGGTGCCCCACACGAAAGAGCACATACAAAACAATATAATCATAATTATCAACAAGTTCAGACCGAGCTCCCGCTTCACTCTGCGAAAATATGAGCACGAGGTTAACCCCACCGTTCTCACCTGCAGTCGCCTGCTGATAACACCGGGCTTTAGTTTACACATCATTAGTGCGTGATAAAAGTCACAACCCACTAAATGGCTGCTATTAATGATAAAACAAGGAGGATGGGACCAAAGATCGCAAGGGACGACGGGTTGAGATAAAAAGGACAAAAATAAGCGCCCGCGCCGTATTGCTTACGTGTGGTAGTAAGTAGCGGGCAAAATCAAAACGCGGAGCCAAACATATGCCTGTCAAACCGGTACATCTTTACCCGGTTTTATATTTCTAAAAATATAAGAGACAGTCCGACGGCAGAATGAAATATCAGGACCATTCACCGGCAACGAGTTTATGAACATTAAAAGCATCGTCCATAGTCTGACCCGTTGACTGCGATCCCGGGGCAATATTTGAGCCTGCTTCAACGTCGGTCGCTTTAGCAATGCCGACCTGGGTATGGTCCTTGCTGCCTGGCTGTGGGACTGGATTAGCGGCTAAGGCGCCGAACGAGAGCGCGCACAGCATCACGGCCGCAGTTGCGATTTTGCTATTTTTCATAGTGATGATTCTCTTATTTACGTAAGGATTTCGAGCAAAGACATCATCTCTGCCTGTGACGGATAGTATAGATCCAGATCACATTTTTGTCCGACTAAATATTTAGCTATTCGTGTCAAAAAAGTTAAATATTTATCAAGATAATCAATTGTGAGGAAATTATGGAGGCTATTTTCTTTTTATAAAAAACAAAACAAAAGACCAAAAATAATAATGTCACTTATTGCTAAATTTAAAACAATCAGGCCGGAATAACCGGCCTGAAAATATTACATCTTATAGCCGAGCGACAGCGTCGTACGACGGTCGGTGTGCTCCGGCGCCGATGACGGCGGCTGGGAGTTCCAGGTCACGTTATAGGCAACACGCAGCGCAAAGTGGGCGTTGATAGCGACGTTGAGCGCGCTTTCTGAGTTTAGCGTGGTATCTTCGGAACCGAACACGGAAACGCCCTGAGTGAATTTGGCGTTATCTGTCATCTGCCATGCCCAGGTGCCTGAGGCATAGCCCAGCGGCTGAGTCTCATTATCGCCATCGGTATATTCGTCATAGCGCACGCCAGGACCAAATTCAAAACGCAGGCTGTGCACCGGCCCGTTCAGAATCTGACGACCGTAACCGGCGGTCAGCACATCGCGCTGCTGGTAGCCGTTATAGCGGTCGGTCAGCCAGCTGGCCTGACCGAACAGGTAGTTGCTGTCAGTCACGTTATAACGACTACGCCCGCCGACCGCGTACTTCTCGGAAGAGCGCTGGTCGTTAGACGAGGTGTTGCTGGCGTTACCCCACAGCGACCATGCTGTCGTATTACCATACCAGGTGAGCGTAGAATCCGCGGTCATTGAGGAACTTTTCGTATTTCCGGACTGCGCCAGATAGCCGGCGTTAACAGCACCTTCGAAAGGTTTTTTGGCAGTGGAAGGGTCATCCATAACAGTAAAAACGGAATCGTCGGCCATTGCGCACGCAGACGCAAATAGCCCCCCCGCCAGCATAACCGCTGCGGGTACTGTCTTCAAAAGCTTCATTTAATTTAGAGTCCGTACAACAAAAAGAGAGACCCAGATGGTCCCGGAAACTTTCGCGAGGATCGCTGCTGCTGGTCCAATGAAAGGCAGTAAATTATAAAAAAGCACGATTAACATAGCAATCAATTACTCTTTCATTTTTTGAATAAGACGGCCCTCAGAACTATCTTTATTTTATAATGAAAATAGCCTCTTCCCGACAAATCCCCGCCGCGTATGCTTTCCCTTAGCAATAAGAAGTGCCATGCTTAAAAAAAGAACAGCCGACTCGTATCATGGAGGAGATTTGATGACCAAAATTTATACGCTTACTCTGGCTCCTTCGCTCGACAGCGCTACCCAGACTCCACAGATCTATCCGGAAGGTAAACTACGCTGCAGCGCACCGGTTTTCGAACCCGGGGGCGGCGGCATTAACGTCGCCCGCGCAATTACCTTTCTCGGCGGCCACGCCACGGCAATTTTCCCCGCCGGTGGCGCAACCGGGGAACATCTCACCGCCCTACTTGCCAATGAGCAGGTCCCCGTAGAAACCGTCGAGACCGGCGACTGGACGCGGCAAAATCTGCACGTCCACGTTGATTCAAGCGGAGAACAATATCGCTTCGTGATGCCCGGCGCGGCGCTAACCCAGCAGGAGTTCCGCCTTCTCGAGGAGAAGGTGCTGGCGATCGAGCCCGGCTCGCTGCTGGTGATCAGCGGCAGTCTGCCGCCGGGGATCGATATTGAAAACCTGACCCAGCTGGTAAAAAAAGCGCAGCTGCGCCAGCTGCGCTGCATTATCGACAGCTCCGGAGAAGCGCTCGCGGCCGCGCTTGAAGTCGGTAACATTGAGCTCGTCAAACCTAACCAAAAAGAGCTGAGCGCGCTCGTCCAGCGCGATCTGAGCCAGCCGAACGACGTTCGACAGGCGGCGCAGGAGCTGATCCGCTCGGGCAAAGCCCGAAGAGTCGTCGTCTCCCTCGGCCCGCAGGGGGCGCTGGGTGTCGATAGCAGCGGCAGCGTACAGGTTGTCCCACCGCCGATGAAAAGCCAAAGCACCGTCGGCGCAGGCGACAGCATGGTGGGCGCGATGACCCTGCGCCTCGCCGAAGATGCCGGACTTGAGGACATGGTGCGCTTTGGCGTCGCGGCGGGCAGCGCCGCTACCGTCAATCAGGGCACCCGCCTCTGCTCGCAGGAGAACACGCATAAAATTTACGCCTATTTGTGCGATCGCTAATCCCTTCCCTCTGCTCAGGCAGAAGGAGTCGCCAAATGACCAGCATGGTCTATGCTGAAAATTCCATGGATAACAACGGGGTGTAAAATGAGCACCGAAATTCAAACCCATGTCGTGACGATCCGTTTTCACGAAGAGACGCTTACCGAGATTAACGAGCTGAGCAATCACCTTACCCGCGCAGGTTTCACCCTTGTACTGAATGACGACGAGGGAAAACCTCACGAGCTGGGAACCAACACCTTTGGCCTGGTTTCCCCGCAAAGTGCGCAAGAGGTGCAGGCCCTGAGCGCGGGATTGGCGGAAACGGCGCTGGGGCGGCCTGCTGAAGTCACGGTAACCACATTTCCTCAGTGGCTGGAAGCTCAATAAGTGCGATTGGCGCGGTGGAAAGCGTCAGTTGTGCGTCAGTTCGAATTTTACGCCGAGGTTATGCGCTAACCTTATGAAATGGTGGAAAACATGGGGAGAGACGGCATGTGGCAGGCTATCAGCAATTTGTTAAGCGAGTGGCATACTGAAGCAGCTGAAATCGAACTGCGAAACGAACTGCCCGGAGGAGAAATCCACGCAGCATGGCACCTGCGCTTCGGTGGGAAGGACTACTTCGTGAAATGTGACGAACGTGAGCTACTGCCTATCTTTACCGCTGAGGCAGATCAGCTCGAGCTGCTGTCGCGGAGTAAAACCGTTCACGTACCGCAAGTGTTTGCCGTCGGCAACGATCGCGACTACAGCTTTATGGTGATGGAGTATTTGCCCCCTCGCCCGCTCGACGCGCACAACGCTTTTCTGCTCGGTCAGCAAATCGCGCATCTGCATCAGTGGAGCGATCAGCCGCAGTTTGGGCTCGATTTTGATAATGACCTTTCCACGACTCCCCAACCCAATGCCTGGCAACGCCGCTGGTCAACATTCTTTGCCGAGCAGCGCATCGGCTGGCAGCTTGAGCTGGCGGCAGAGAAAGGGCTCCATTTCGGCGATATCGATACCATTGTTGAGTACGTGCAGCAGCGCCTCAGCGGCCATCAGCCTCAGGCCTCTTTACTGCACGGCGATCTCTGGTCCGGCAACTGCGCTCTGGGGCCGGACGGACCCTATATCTTCGACCCGGCCTGCTACTGGGGAGACCGAGAGTGCGACCTCGCCATGCTGCCGCTGCATCCTGAGCAGCCGCCGCAAATATACGACGGCTATCAGTCGGTCTCGCCTTTGCCGTCCGGGTTCCTCGATCGCCAGCCCATTTATCAACTCTATACGCTCTTCAACCGGGCTATCTTGTTCGGCGGTCAGCACCTCGTGACGGCGCAAAAAGCGCTCGACGATGTGTTCGCAGAGGAGGCCCCGTAAGGGGCCTTATTGACGGCGGTTAGTTGATCTCAACGCCTTTAAGACGGAACTTAATGGTCATCGTCACGCCGGTGCCCGGTTTGCCGGGCTCGTAGCGCCACTTACGCAGGGCGCTTTTCACTTCACGCTCAAACATATTCGCCGGCTGCGCGGAAAGGATCTCAACGTTGTCCAGGCGGCCGTCCGGCGTGACGTCAAACTTCACGCGCACCACACCTTCAATACGCAGCGCCTGGGCGCGAGTCGGATAAGTTGGCTGGTTACGGCTGAGCGCCCGCGGGCCGCTCGGTGCGGTAACCGTTGGCTTCGCGGCGGCCGTGGATGTGGATGGCGGCGTACGCGCTGGCGCAGTGTTGGTATTTTCAAACGGCGATGCCGGACGCGTTTCCGCAGGCTTAACCTCACGCTTCGGCTGCTCGATCTTTTTCTCCGGCTTCGGCTTCGGTTTTGGCTTCGGCTTGGGTTTCGGCTCAGGCTTATGAATCACTACCGGCGCTTCCTTCGGCGGCTCTGGCACGACTTCAGGTTCGGGTTCTGGCTCCGGCTCAACCACCGGTTCCACGACCGGCTGTGCAGCCTGAGGAGGCTCGAGATCCGCAGGAGCCACCATGGTTATCTCGATCGGTTGGGAGGGAGATGGCCGTTCAATAACCTGATGTACCGAGGTATAAAGCAACCCCGCCACAACGGCACCGTGGATAGTCACGGACAGCAGCGTCGGCCACGGGAAGCGGCGAGGTAAATCAATGGTCATTGCGCTCATAGTCGTTTCAGTTGAAAAATGATGCCCCGATTTTAAATGCAAATAGCAATCATATTCAATAAGCCTTATTGGCTTGCATCAAAATTAGCTGTCTTTCCGCTAAAAAAAAAGCCCGGCAGCGGGCATTTTGACCCGCTTAGCATCTTTGCATTGCAGTCAAGGCCGGATTCACTTAACGTGATTCGCCCATTTATTGATAAGGAGCCTTGCCGTGCTTTACGTAATCTACGCTGAAGACATCGCCGATTCTCTGGAAAAGCGGTCGTCGGTCCGTCCCGCCCACCTGGCGCGTTTACAACTGCTACATGATGAAGGTCGTCTGCTGACCGCCGGGCCAATGCCTGCCGTAGACAGCAACGAACCTGGCGCTGCGGGGTTCACCGGTTCAACGGTTATTGCCGAGTTTGAATCACTGGAAGCAGCGCAATCATGGGCCAACGACGACCCTTATATTGCTGCCGGGGTGTACCAGAACGTCGCGGTGAAGCCTTACAAAAAGGTATTTTAGGGCCAGCCGCCGTCAAAAACACAGAGGCACCGCATGCGGTGCCTTTTATTTCAGTACTCAGCGATCTCAGTACTCAGCGATCTCAGTACTCAGTGAAGACGAACAACAGGGAATGACGCTGTCGTTTCACCAGCTCCTTGCGGATGGCGAGGATGCGCATATTGCGGCGCGATTGGGCCTCCAGCCAGCGTGATTTACGGCGGCTCACCTGTCTTAGCATGCGCCAGCGCCCTACTTCCGTTCTACTACGCTTCATTGCTACTACTCTACAAGTGAAAAACAGCCTGTATTATAGGCCTATGAATCCGGCTGACCAACGCTTTCGCTGCGTTTTTATTTGCCAGATGGATGTTGATGCGTAAACTCATAAAATAGAGTCATTCAAAAGGATTTTTCATCTATGACAACCTTTTACACGGTGGTGAACTGGCTAGTCATCCTCGGTTACTGGTTACTGATCGCCGGTGTAACATTACGCATATTGATGAAACGGCGCGCCGTCCCTTCAGCAATGGCGTGGTTGCTGGTTATTTATATTCTTCCTCTGGTCGGAATTATTGCCTATCTCTCGTTTGGTGAACTCCATCTCGGCAAGCGCAGGGCCGAACGGGCGCGGGCAATGTGGCCCTCCACCGCCAAGTGGCTCAACGATCTCAAGGCCTGCAAGCATATCTTTGCCGACGATAATAGCCCGGTCGCCGAATCGCTGTTTAAACTCTGCGAGCGCCGCCAGGGGATCGCCGGCGTCAAGGGCAATCAGCTGCAGCTGCTCACCGAGTCTGATGACGTCATGCAGGCGCTGATCCGCGATATTCAGCTGGCTCGCCATAATATCGAGATGGTGTTTTATATCTGGCAGCCCGGCGGGATGGCCGATAAGGTTGCAGAATCGCTAATGGCCGCCGCCAGACGCGGCGTGCACTGCCGCTTAATGCTGGACTCCGCCGGCAGCGTCGCCTTCTTCCGCAGCCCGTGGGCGGCGATGATGCGCAACGCCGGCATCGAGGTGGTCGAAGCGCTGAAGGTTAATCTGATGCGCGTGTTTTTGCGCCGGATGGATCTGCGTCAGCACCGCAAAATGGTCATGATTGATAACTATGTTGCCTACACCGGCAGTATGAATATGGTTGACCCGCGCTTCTTTAAGCAGGATTCCGGCGTTGGCCAGTGGATCGATCTGATGGCGCGCATGGAGGGCCCTGTCGCCACGGCGATGGGTATCGTTTACTCCTGCGACTGGGAAATCGAAACCGGTAAACGGATCCTGCCGCCGCCGCCGGACCTCAATATTATGCCGTTTGAGGAGGCCAGCGGACATACCATCCATACCATCGCCTCGGGCCCAGGTTTCCCGGAAGATTTGATTCACCAGGCGCTGCTGACCGCCGCCTATTCCGCCAAAGAACATCTGATCATGACCACCCCCTACTTCGTGCCCAGCGACGATTTGCTGCACGCGATCTGCACCGCCGCCCAGCGTGGGGTTGATGTCAGCATCATTTTGCCGCGCAAGAACGACTCGCTGCTCGTCGGCTGGGCCAGCCGGGCCTTCTTTACCGAGCTGCTGGCAGCCGGGGTGAAAATTTATCAGTTTGAAGGCGGGCTGCTGCACACCAAAAGCGTACTGGTCGACGGCGAGCTGAGCCTGGTGGGGACCGTCAATCTCGATATGCGCAGCCTGTGGCTCAATTTCGAGATTACGCTGGTTATTGATGATGCCGGTTTTGGCAGCGATCTGGCGGCAGTCCAGGATGATTATATCTCCCGCTCGCGCCTGCTCGACGCCCGCTTATGGTTAAAACGTCCGCTCTGGCAGCGGATAGCGGAGCGACTGTTTTACTTCTTCAGTCCGTTGCTGTAAAACGTGCCAATCAGATGTTAACCGGGTAGCTATCATGGATATGGATTTAAACAATCGCCTGACCGAAGATGAAACGCTTGAGCAGGCTTACGATATCTTTCTCGAGCTGGCGGTCGACAACCTCGACCCCGCGGATGTCATTCTGTTTAACCTGCAGTTTGAAGAGCGCGGCGGCGCCGAGCTCTTTGACCCGGCAGAGGACTGGGAAGAGCACGTCGATTTCGATCTCAACCCGGATTTCTTCGCCGAGGTGGTGATTGGTCTTGCCGACACCGACGGTGGCGAAATCAACGATATCTTCGCCCGCGTCCTGCTGTGCCGCGAGAAAGATCACAAGCTGTGCCATATTTTGTGGCGTGAATAAGATTTTATTCCGGTCTCTGCTGGCCTGAAAAATGCCTGCCCGTTTAACGACCGGCAGGCATTTTTATTTACCCGTCCGCCTGCTGCGCAAGCGCACTCCCGCAGGCGTTGCAGTAGCGCGCGTTTTTATCATGAGGCCCGTGCTGACAGTTCTGGCAGATCCGCTGGCTGCGGCGATTCTGAAAGGCGGTGGTCATATGGGTCGTAATCAGGCCGGTTGGGATGGCGATAATGGAGTAGCCGATTAATATCAGCACCGATGCGAGAATTCTTCCCAGCGGCGTGTGCGGCGTGATATCGCCATAACCTACCGTGGTGATCGTCACGATAGCCCAGTATACCGAAGCATTAAGCGTGGTGAACCCGTACTGCGGCCCCTCAATCAGATACATCAGCGAGCCAAAGATAACCATCACAATGGCAATAAATGAGTAAAACAGTATCAGCTGATGGCGGGCGCTGACGATAGCCGCCCAGAAGATATTCAACGACGGCATAAAGCGCAGCAGTTTGAGAATACGCAAGGCTCGGATCGCACGCATCGCGCGCCAGGCAAAGACGTAGTTAATGCTTATTTCCGGCCACAGCCACATCACGTACAGCGGTAAAATCGTCGCTAAATCAATCAGCCCCCAGAAGCTGAAAATATACCTGAGCGGATTGGGCCAGCTGATGATGCGCAGAATATATTCGAGAGTAAAAACGGCGGTAACAAACAGCTCCAGCCAGACGAAAATATGCCATTCATCAACGGTCAGGTGGTACTGAGTCCCCAGACCCGACTCGACAAAAATAACCACCACGCTGAGGAGCGCAAAAACGCCGCACAGCCCTTCAAAGCGGCGCCCGGATCGCTGATGCTGATCGAAGAGCACATGAAATAGCCGCTGACGGGCGGCGTGAATATTGACAGCCACGTTAACCTCGCAAAAAAAAGGGCTGACCAGCGTCAGCCCCGGAGATTATAACGGGTCTACCTTCAGGCAGGAAACCGCATGACGGAAACTTCCTTCCAGTACCGGCCGCGTTTTAGCGCATTCCGGCCCGGCAAGAGGACAGCGCGTGCGGAAAACGCATCCCGACGGCGGATTAATCGGCGAAGGGAGCTCGCCTTCCAGCAGCTGGATGGTTTTATTTTTTTCCAGATCCGGGTCGGGAACCGGCACCGCAGACATCAGCGCTTTGGTATAAGGGTGCAGCGGGTTGTGGTACACCTCATCGTAGGTGCCCAACTCCACCGCGTGCCCGAGGTACATCACCAGCACGCGATCGGAGATGTGCTTCACCACCGCCAGGTCATGGGCGATAAAGATCAGCGACAGGCCCATTTCGCGCTGCAGCTGCTGCAGCAGGTTGACCACCTGGGCCTGAATCGACACGTCCAGCGCCGACACCGGCTCATCGCAGATAATCAGCTTAGGCTCAAGGATCAGCGCGCGGGCAATACCGATACGCTGGCACTGGCCGCCGGAAAACTCGTGCGGATAGCGGTTAATCAGGTTTGGCAGCAGGCCAACCTTCATCATCATCGCCTTCACCCGATCGCGCGCTTCCTGACGCGACATTTTCGGATGATAGGTGCGCAGCGGCTCGGCAATAATCTCGCCAATGGTCATGCGCGGGTTCAGCGACGCCAGCGGATCCTGGAAAATCATCTGAATATCGCTGCGCACGTCGCGCCACTCATTCGGCTTCATGCCCAGCAAATCTTTGCCAAGCCACGCTACCCGGCCCTCGGTCGCTTTCACCAGGCCAATAATCGCGCGGGCAAAGGTCGATTTACCGCAGCCGGACTCACCCACCACGCCCAGCGTTTCGCCTTCATACAGACGCAGCGTTACGCCATCAACCGCCTTCAACGTTTTAGACGGCTGCCAAAACCACTGCTTGCCATCTTTAATATCAAAGTGGACTTTTAGATCGGCGATTTCGAGCAGGACTTTTCTTTGTTCAGTCACGGCGTTCATAGCAGATCTCCCACCGGTTGAAAGCAGGCACGCAGGCGGCCAGGGGCAAACTCCTCCAGAGGCGGAGCGCTATTACAAATCTCCATCGCATGCGGACAGCGCGGCTGGAACGGACAGCCCTTCGGCAGGCGCAGCAGGTTTGGCGGATTGCCTGGGATGGTTAACAGCGCATCGCCTTCGGCGTCCAGGCGCGGAACCGCATTCAGCAGGCCGATAGAGTACGGATGCGACGGATGATAAAAGACGTCACGCGCGTGACCGTACTCCATGGTGCGGCCGGCGTACATCACCAGAACTTTGTCACAGATCCCGGCAACCACGCCCAGATCGTGAGTAATCATAATGATCGCCGTATTGAATTCACGTTTAAGTTCATTCAGCAGGGTCATAATTTGCGCCTGTACCGTCACGTCCAGCGCCGTCGTCGGCTCATCAGCGATCAATAGCTTTGGCCGGCACAGCAGCGCCATAGCGATCATCACGCGCTGGCGCATCCCGCCAGAAAACTCATGCGGATACATTTTCATCCGCTTGCGCGCTTCCGGCATCTTGACCGCATCCAGCATCTTCACTGATTCTTCAAAGGCCTCGGCTTTCCCCAGCCCTTTGTGCAGCATCAGAACCTCCATCAGCTGCTCGCCGACCCGCATATACGGGTTCAGGGAGGTCATCGGGTCCTGGAAAATCATCGAAATCTGCTCGGCGCGCAGCTTATTCAGCTCGCGCTCCGGCAGGTTAAGGATCTGCCGGCCGTTAAAGGTCGCCGAGCCGCCGATATAGCCGTTGGCGGCCAGCAGCCCCATCAGCGCAAAGGCGGTCTGCGACTTACCGGAGCCCGACTCACCCACGATGCCTAACGTTTCCCCGGCCCGCAGGTTAAAGTTGAGGTCGTTGACCGCGGTGACGTCGCCATCCGGCGTTTTAAAGGTCACGCGGAGATCTTTAACATCCAGCAGCAGCCCGGATTGTTGCTGCGCCTGCGGCGCTTTTGCCGTTTCAATTATGCTCATGACGGCGCTCCTTAGCGGTCTTTCGGGTCGAGGGCATCACGCAGGCCATCGCCGATAAAGTTAAAACAGAACAACGTTACCACCAGGAACCCCGCAGGAAACAGCAGCAGCCACGGCGACACTTCCATTGAGTTTGCGCCATCGCTCAGCAGCGCTCCCCAGCTGCTGAGCGGCTCCTGAGTACCCAGACCGAGGAAGCTCAGGAAGGATTCGAACAGGATCATGCTCGGCACCAGCAGCGAGGCATACACCACCACCACGCCCAGGACGTTAGGCACGATGTGACGCGTCACGATACTGAAGGTCGAGACGCCGCCGACCTGGGCCGCTTCGATAAACTCTTTGCGCTTCAGGCTCAGCGTCTGGCCGCGCACAATACGCGCCATATCCAGCCAGGAAACCATCCCGATGGCGACGAAGATCAGCAGTATGTTCTGGCCAAAGAAGGTCACCAGCAGGATAACGAAGAACATAAACGGGAAAGAGTTGAGGATCTCCAGCAGACGCATCATGACGGAGTCGACCTTACCGCCGAGATAGCCGGAAAGCGAGCCGTAGAGCGTACCGAGGATCACCGCCACCAGCGCGGCGGAAACGCCAACCATCAGCGAGATACGCCCGCCGATAGCAACGCGCACCAGCAGGTCGCGACCTGATGAGTCGGTACCGAAGTAGTGGCTGGACGCCGTGTCAGGCGCGCTGGACATCATGCCCCAGTCGGTGTCGTAGTAGGAAAACTGCGACACCATCGGCGCAATGGTCACGAACAGAGCGATAACGATCAGCACCACCAGGCTGGCCACAGCCGCGCGGTTATGCATAAAGCGGCGGCGGGCATCTTGCCACAGGCTACGCCCTTCGACTTCCAGCTTTTCACTGAAGTTCTCCAGCGCCTCGTTGTTTTTCTTACTTAACATCATGGCGAACCCCGGCCTCAATAGCGAATCTTCGGATCGATAACGGCATACAGCACATCAACAATCGCGTTAAACAGAATGGTCAGCGCGCCGACCAGAATCGTCAGGCTGAGTACCAGGGAGTAGTCGCGGTTAAGCGCGCCATTGACGAACAGCTGGCCGATCCCCGGGAGACCGTAGATAGTCTCGATAACCATCGAGCCGGTGATAATCCCGACGAAGGCCGGCCCCATATAGGAGAGGACGGGCAGCAGCGCAGGCTTCAGCGCGTGGCGCAGGATGATACGATGCATCGGCAGCCCCTTCGCCCGCGCGGTGCGGATAAAGTTAGAGTGCAGAACTTCAATCATCGAACCGCGGGTGATACGCGCGATACTGGCAATATAGGCGAGCGACAGCGCCACCATCGGCAGGATCATAAACTTCAGCGCCCCGCCGTTCCAGCCGCCTCCGGGTAGCCAGTGCAGGGTGATGGCAAAAATCATCACCAGCAGCGGCGCGACCACGAAGCTGGGTATGACGACGCCGGTCATTGCCACCCCCATCACCGCATAGTCCCATTTGGTGTTTTGCTTGAGGGCCGCCATAACGCCGGCGCTCACGCCGAGAACCACCGCCAGCAAGAAGGCGGCAAAGCCTAATTTGGCGGAGACCGGGAAGCTTGACGCCACCAGATCGTTCACCGAATAGTCTTTATATTTAAAAGAGGGACCGAAATCACCATGCGCCAGCTGCTTCAGATAATTGAAGTACTGGGTCATGATGGGGTCATTTAAATGGTATTTTGCTTCAATATTCGCCAGCACTTCTGGCGCCAGCGTACGTTCGCCGGTAAAGGGACTTCCCGGCGCAAGGCGCATCATGAAGAAAGAGATTGTTATAAGAATAAACAGCGTCGGAATCGCTTCCAGACAGCGACGAAAAATAAATTTTAACATTGCCCGTACCTTCTGGCGTGTGCCTATCGTATGCGATGAATTCAGACACGGTGGGGCAAGCAATGCCTGCCCCACGTCTTGCCATTAATGTTTGATAATATACAGGTTTTTAACGTAGATATTATCTAACGGGTCTTTACCGGTATAGCCACCTACCCACGGTTTAACCAGACGGGCGTTGACGTAATAGAAGACCGGCACAATGACAGAGTCTTTATCCAGCTGCTGCTCTGACTGCGCATACAGATCTGCGCGTTTGGCATCATCATTGGTTTGCAGCGTTTCAGCGATAATTTTATCGAACGCCGGACTCTTATAGTGTGAGGTGTTGTTTGAGCTGTCGCTCAGCATGGTATTCAGGAATGAGGTTGGTTCGTTGTAGTCGGCACACCAGCCCGCACGCGCCACGTCAAAGGTACCCTGATGGCGGTTATCGAGGAAGGTTTTCCATTCCTGATTTTCCAGCTTCACGTTGGCGCCCAGGTTTTTCTTCCAGATGGATGCCACAGCGATGGCCAGCTTTTTATGCAGATCGGACGTGTTGTACAGCAGGTTAAAGGTCAGCGGTTTATCCGCGGTATATCCGGCTTCAGCCAGCAGTTTTTTCGCTTCTTCGTTACGCTTATCCTGAGTCCAGGTAAACCATTCTGGTTTAACGACCTTCATGCCGTCGGTATAAGGCGGGGTGTAGCTGTATGCCGGCAGATCGCCCTGGTTCTTCACTTTATTAACGATAATGTCGCGGTCCAGCGCCATCTTCAGCGCGGTACGCACGCGGACGTCGGTAAACGGTGCTTTCTGGTTGTTAATTTCGTAGTAGTAGGTACAGAGATACGGATCAACGTGAACTTCTTTCGGGATCTCTTTTTTCAGCTTCTGGAACAGCTCAATCGGCATATTGTTATAGGTCATGTCAATTTCGCCGCTGCGATAGCGGTTAACGTCGGTGACTTCTGAAGAAATAGGCAGATAGGTTACCTGGTTAATAACGGTTTTCGCGTTATCCCAGTAGTTAGTATTACGCTCAAGAACGATACGTTCGTTAACGACCCAGTCCTTCAGCTTATAGGCGCCGTTGGTGACAATATTGGCCGGCTGAGTCCATTTCTCACCATATTTTTCAATAGCCGCTTTTGGCACCGGGGAAACAGACGGGTGCACCAGCAGTTTATAGAAATAAGGAACCGGCTCGCTCAGGGTAACCTGGAAGGTTTTATCATCGAGCGCTTTAACGCCCAGATCGGTGATTGGCTTTTTGCCGGCGATAATTTCATCAACGTTGGCAACGTGGCCATACTGCAGATAGCTCGCGTACGGTGAGGCGGTTTTCGGATCGGACAGGCGCTGCCAGCTATAAACGAAATCTTGTGCGGTTACCGGCGTGCCGTCGGACCATTTAGCATCTTTACGCAGATGGAAGGTCCAGACTTTAAAATCTTTATTATCCCAGGATTCGGCAACCCCAGGAATCGGGTGGCCCTGAATATCGCCAATCACTAAACCTTCAAACAGGTCGCGGTTAATGTTGGATTCAGGCACACCTTCAATTTTGTGCGGATCCAGAGATTGAACCTCTGCTCCGTTATTACGTACCAGCGATTGTGAATCCGCCAGCTGCACCCCTGCAGGTACATCTGCTGCCATAGCAACGTTCGCCGTAAATAGCGCAGAGAAAATCCCCGCTGCTACCAGATTTTTTTTGGTGATGATGGTCATTGTGTTGTTACTCCACTCATTATAATTACTGGCTATTTAACCAGCCTCTTTTTTTTCCCTTATTCGGGATTCTGTACAGTGCAGGAGTTTTTGCTGCTGTCAGACTTTACTGCTTGCTATCACCGACTTATTTATTACGACCGCTCAAACGGCAGCCTTGACGTCGATTCTTTACCCCCCTGTCCTGGGGCGGCTTTGACGCAATGAGTTATTTAATAATAATTCTCATTTACGTCTGTTATTCAGTGAGCGATAACGCCGGAAAGTACCAAAAGGCTTTCTCATCCGCCAATGCAATTTGCAAATATGTTACCGGATTCTCTTTTATTGCTCCTGCCGCGGCAGGATTTTGCCGGTCACTTCCTCAAACGGTGCGCTAAAGTAGTTATTTATCATTTAGATACAAAAAATATGTCGTTTTGCATCCCGCTAAAGGATGCAAAGGCGCTTTTTTGTACGAAAATTTAACAATCGGTTATTATTTAGCACATTCCTCTGCCGCTGTTATGAAATTACTAATATCATTTCAATTATCTGACGGCAAGCACCAGAGAATGATGTGAAGAAAATAACAGTGTCGGCAGTGCGGAAATGAGAGGGAAGAACGCGAAGGAAATAGATAACAAATTGATATGAAAAGAAATAAAACATCATCACGGAAAGCTATTCTTCTCGTCTGTATCCGCTTTATTGATATGTTTTGCTAATAATAAAGCAAGCGCGGAGCCTCAGGCCCCGCGCAACGCGGTGCTTCAGACCAGAAGACCCGGGAAAAGCGCCTTCAGACCGGTAACGATAAACTCAATCCCGAGGGCCATCAGCAGCAGCCCCATAATACGCGTTATCACGTTAATCCCGGTTTGACCAAGCAGGCGAACGAGCCACGGTGCCATGCGGAAAATTCCCCAGCAGCACAGGGCAAACAGCGCGATGGCCACCGAGAAGCCAAAGAGGTGGGCTACGGTGTGGTAACGCGTTCCCCAAACAATGGTGGAGCTAATCGCCCCTGGGCCGGCCATCAGCGGTAATGCCAGCGGCACTACGCCTATGCTTTCTCGGATAGCCGTCTCTGATTTTTCCTGCTTATTCTGTTTGTCTTCCCCGAGCTTGCCGCTAATCATCGACATCGCGATGGTGACGACGAGGATCCCCCCGGCAATACGGAATGAATCGATGGAGATACCGAAGATTTGTAAAATACCGTCCCCGAGGAACAGCGAGGTCAGCAGGATGATGGCAACGGAAAGGTTCGCCGTCAGGTTGGTCTTGTTACGGATCGCCGCACTCTGGTAGCTGGTCATACTAATGAACACCGGAATGATGCCAACCGGGTTAACCAGTGCAAATAACCCGATGAAAAACTTGAAATAAGCTGAAAAATCAAACAACGGTAGAGTCACAGTGCGCTCCGCGGCATCATTAAATATGGCTGTTGACAGTGGGTGTCATAAAATATTCGCGCAGAAGATACGCTTTTTAACAGCATAATTCATCTCAAAAATGCATCCCCTAATGATAAAGTGTGTATGTTATACATTTGTGTCTTTTAGCCGCTTTATTCATTTATTCTGCATACCTTTTCATTACACTTGATCTAAGTGGTCATAAAATAGCCTGCTGAAAGGTGTCAGCTTGACATAAAATTGATCTAAATCACATAAATCGTACTCAGAAGTGAGTAATCTTGTTCACACCAAAGAGTGCAAGCCGGCAGTACCTGAGGATAAAGAAATAAAGCTTCTTTAGTAAATCGGTGAAGTCAGCAGAGCAAAAGTCGATACGTTAACATTTAGGTGCAAGCTATTAACCGCCTGTCTATACTGTCGAATCGAGCTACTGATTTACTAAAAAAGTTTAACATTATCAGGAGAGCATTATGGCTGTTACTAATGTCGCTGAACTTAACGCACTTGTAGAGCGCGTAAAAAAAGCCCAGCGTGAATATGCCAGTTTCACTCAAGAACAAGTTGATAAGATCTTCCGTGCAGCCGCTCTGGCCGCCGCTGACGCTCGAATCCCTCTCGCAAAAATGGCCGTTGCCGAATCCGGAATGGGCATTATCGAAGACAAAGTGATCAAAAACCACTTCGCTTCTGAATACATCTATAACGCTTATAAAGATGAAAAGACCTGCGGTATTCTCTCCGAAGACGATACCTTTGGTACCATCACCATCGCAGAGCCTATCGGTATTATTTGCGGTATCGTCCCAACGACGAACCCGACTTCTACAGCAATCTTTAAATCACTGATCAGCCTGAAAACGCGTAACGCGATCATCTTCTCTCCGCATCCGCGTGCTAAAGATGCCACCAACAAAGCGGCTGACATCGTTCTGCAGGCTGCTATTGCTGCCGGCGCGCCGAAAGACCTGATCGGTTGGATCGACCAGCCTTCCGTTGAGCTGTCCAACGCCCTGATGCACCACCCTGACATTAACCTGATCCTTGCGACCGGTGGTCCTGGCATGGTTAAAGCGGCCTATAGCTCCGGTAAACCGGCTATCGGCGTAGGTGCAGGTAACACGCCGGTTGTTATTGACGAAACCGCTGACATTAAACGTGCCGTTGCGTCGGTACTGATGTCCAAAACCTTCGATAACGGCGTTATCTGTGCATCTGAACAGTCCGTTGTCGTTGTTGATTCCGTCTACGACGCCGTTCGTGAACGCTTCGCTAGCCACGGCGGCTACCTGCTGCAGGGCAAAGAGCTGAAAGCGGTTCAGGACATCATCCTGAAAAACGGCGCGCTGAACGCCGCTATCGTTGGTCAGCCGGCATGCAAAATTGCCGAACTGGCAGGCTTCACCGTTCCGGCCACCACCAAAATTCTGATTGGTGAAGTGACCGACGTTGATGAAAGCGAGCCGTTTGCTCACGAAAAACTGTCTCCGACCCTGGCAATGTATCGCGCCAAAAACTTCGAAGACGCCGTTAATAAAGCTGAAAAACTGGTGGCGATGGGCGGTATCGGTCATACCTCCTGCCTGTACACCGACCAGGATAACCAGCCTGCTCGCGTGGCCTTCTTCGGCCAGATGATGAAAACAGCACGTATTCTGATTAACACCCCGGCTTCTCAGGGTGGTATCGGTGACCTGTATAACTTTAAGCTTGCGCCTTCCCTGACTCTGGGTTGTGGTTCCTGGGGTGGTAACTCCATCTCTGAAAACGTTGGTCCGAAACACCTGATCAACAAGAAAACCGTTGCTAAGCGAGCTGAAAACATGTTGTGGCACAAACTTCCGAAATCTATCTACTTCCGTCGTGGCTCTCTGCCAATCGCACTGGATGAAGTGATTACTG
The DNA here is from genome assembly GCF_902705905.1 of Klebsiella sp. 18074. Lineage (NCBI taxonomy): Bacteria > Pseudomonadati > Pseudomonadota > Gammaproteobacteria > Enterobacterales > Enterobacteriaceae > Klebsiella > Klebsiella sp. 18074. The sequence goes on from NZ_CACSIS010000017.1 coordinate 81,731, forward strand.
ATGGTCACAAACGCGCGCTGATCGTGACCGACCGCTTCCTGTTCAACAACGGCTATGCCGACCAGATCACCTCCGTGCTGAAGGCATCCGGCGTTGAAACCGAAGTGTTCTTTGAAGTTGAAGCTGACCCGACTCTGACCGTGGTACGTAAAGGTGCAGACCTGGCCAACTCCTTCAAGCCGGACGTCATCATCGCCCTCGGCGGTGGTTCCCCGATGGATGCGGCGAAAATCATGTGGGTGATGTACGAACATCCGGAAACCCACTTCGAAGACCTGGCGCTGCGCTTTATGGATATCCGTAAACGTATCTACAAGTTCCCGAAAATGGGCGTGAAAGCGAAAATGATCGCCGTCACTACCACTTCCGGTACCGGTTCTGAAGTGACCCCGTTTGCGGTCGTTACCGACGATGCGACCGGTCAGAAATATCCGCTGGCAGACTACGCGCTGACTCCGGATGTGGCGATTGTCGATGCTAACCTCGTCATGGATATGCCGAAATCCCTGTGTGCCTTCGGTGGTCTGGATGCTGTGACTCACGCCCTGGAAGCTTACGTTTCCGTACTGGCATCTGAGTTCTCCGACGGCCAGGCTCTGCAGGCGCTGAAGCTGCTGAAAGAGTACCTGCCAGCATCTTACCACGAAGGTTCTAAGAACCCGGTAGCACGTGAGAAAGTACACAGTGCAGCGACTATCGCCGGTATCGCGTTTGCTAACGCCTTCCTCGGCGTATGTCACTCTATGGCGCACAAGCTGGGCTCTCAGTTCCACATTCCGCACGGTCTGGCTAACGCCCTGCTGATTTGTAACGTTATCCGCTACAACGCGAACGATAACCCAACCAAGCAGACCGCATTCAGCCAGTACGACCGTCCGCAGGCTCGTCGCCGCTACGCAGAAATTGCTGACCACCTGGGCCTGAGCGCACCTGGTGACCGCACTGCAGCGAAAATCGAGAAACTGCTGGCATGGTTGGAAAGCATTAAAGCTGAACTGGGTATTCCTAAGTCAATCCGTGAAGCTGGCGTGCAGGAAGCTGACTTCCTGGCCCACGTTGACAAGCTGTCTGAAGATGCATTCGATGACCAGTGCACCGGCGCTAACCCGCGCTATCCGCTGATTGCCGAACTGAAACAGATTCTGCTCGATACCTTCTACGGTAATGAGTTCAGCGAAGGCGAAACTGCCGCGAAGAAAGAGACCGTTGCAGCACCGAAAGCCGATAAAAAAGCGAAAAAATCCGCTTAATTTACGCCGGTAATCAACACGAGGCCTCATCTTTTGATGAGGCCTTTTTTTTGGTTCATCGCGGATAAGCGTGAACCCATAGAAAACGGCGGTAAAAGTGGTTAGTTTTGTATTCGCCAAAACACTCACCAGCCACTTAACCGCCGTCTGCCATGAATGCTAATCTTTCTTCCCTGTTCCGGGAAGGCTTCACTGTTGATTCCTTTACGCATCCTGCCCCTGATGCTCTGCTTATTACGCTCCGGCCTGACCCCTGTCTTACGCCATCCTGCCGCCGGTGTGGTTGCACAACTGTGCTGTCCATGATGTTTCTGTCCGCCGGGTTCGTGAGCGCGATTTACTCCACTGGCGTGTCACTCTTCAGCTTCCCGTCCGCCGTCTGCGCTGCTCCCGCTGCGGGGTTGTCACTGAGCGCATCTCATGGTTGCCGGGACGGCAGCGTTAGCGACATGGGTTGAATCTCTCACCCAGTTATTGCCGATTAAGCATGTGGCACAGTTGACGGGTCTGCACTGGCACACCATTAAAAATATCGATTACCGCCGTCTGCAACGGGAACTCAGGGAGCCTGAACGGCACACACTGCGCCGCCTGATAACGGATGAATTCGCGCTGTTTAAAGGCCATCGTTACGCCACGGTTGTGATAGATGCGGATACAAAACGGGTGCTGTGGGTTGGCGAAGGTCGCAACCGGGTGGCCTTCCGCCCGTTCTTCACCTGGCTGGGTCAGGAAGGTTGTGCCGCTATCGAATCTGTCGCGATGGACATGAACACAGCGCTGGGCCTGGAGGTGAGAGCGCAGTGCCCGCAGGCGGAAGTGGTCTATGACCTGTTCCATGTTGTGGCGAAGTTCGGCCGGGAAGTTATCGACAGCGTGAGGGTCGACCAGGCGAATCAGTTGCGTGACCACAGCAAGGCACGGAAGGTCATCAAACGCAGCCGCTGGTTGTTACTGCGCAATCCGGAGAATCTGCCGGTTGGACATGAAGTAAAACTGGCCGAGTTGCTGGAGGCGAACCAGCCGTTAAATACGGTGTACATGATGAAAACAGCGCTGAAAGAGCGGTGGTATGCGCCGGATAAGGCAGTTGCACAGCACGCTGGGATGAGTGGTACAGGCAGTCACAGGAGAGTGGCATCAGGGCATTGCAGCACTTCGCGGAAAAGCTTAAGGGTTACGTGAGCGGCATAATCGCCAGTGCCATGCATCGTCTGAATACCAGCGTACTTGAGGGAATGAATAACAGGATCAAGGTGATAAAAAGGATGGCATATGGATACCGGGATAACGACTACTTTTTTATGGAGATAAAAGCTGCGTTCCCCGGTAAAGCGCGATGAACTTTTTTTTATCGCCACTATTTTTCCTGGGGCCGCACAACCGACACAGAGCGATGCTGAAGCAACAGACCATCAATATACGCGGGAATTACAGCAGGACGTCATCAGGCGCCTGGTGCGCGCCTGAGTGGGGTCGACGGAGGGAGGTTAGGAGCGCGGCTTGTTTTGCACAAGCGTTAAAGAACCCTCTTTTAAGGCCTCTTTATAATGTTTACGACAGACCGAGACGTAGCGTTCATTGCCGCCAATAACTACCTGCTCGCCCTCGTTGTACGGCCGCCCTTCCCGATCGAGGCGCAGCACCATACTCGCCTTACGGCCACAAAAACAGATCGTTTTTAATTCAACCAGCTTATCTGACCAGGCTAATAAATACTGGCTGCCGATAAACAGCTCCCCGCGAAAATCAGTACGCAGGCCGTAGCACAGCACCGGGATATCCAGCCCATCAACAACCTCGGATAGCTCATGCACCTGCTCACGGGTAAGAAACTGGCTCTCATCGACTAATACACAATGAACCGGCTGCTTTGCGTGCTCATCGCTAATCTCGGCGAATAATGAAGTCCGCGGGTTAAACAGCCGGGCCGGCGATGAGAGTCCAATTCTTGAACTGACCTTACCGGAACCAAAGCGGTCATCAATCTCAGCCGTATAAACTAAGGCACGCATGCCTCGTTCCTGATAATTGTATGAGGACTGCAGGAGCGCAGTCGACTTACCTGCATTCATTGCAGAATAGTAAAAATAAAGTTGTGCCATCGGCAGCATAACCCCAATCAATGTGTTTAATCGCGGCGGGATTGTACCATATTTCCTGCCGCTGTCGGCCCCTTCAGGGATGGGCGGGAGGTGTATGTTGCGCCAGCCGCCTTCTGCAAGATTAAGCTGCTTAATACAATCAGGCCATCGGTTATTTGCGCTCACCGCGGGGTGCAACCGGCTGGAGCAGTTGTCCTTTCGTGCGAATCGGTGCATTTTACAGGCGGTTATAACGGATTTTGTTCAGTGTTTTATATTAAACATCACTGTAACTAATGCGCTAATACTGAAGGGGGATATTTATCCCTGCAAAGTATAATTTTACTCCCTGGCCGCTGGGAAAAGCATACTATCTCAGGGTTTTAGCTTGCGGTGCCGGTTAAGCTATAAGCGAGAAAGATGTGAACTCGCGCGAAAAATTTAACTTAAATTAATTAATTACCGGGACAAATAACAAGTAATTTTGAATTACTTACATTCTACCCTATTGCACATCTGATTATATCGCTCTATTATTAGTTCAACAAACCACCCCACAATATAAGTTTGAGATTACTACAATGAGCGAAGCACTTAAAATTTTGAACAACATCCGTACTCTTCGTGCGCAGGCGAGAGAATGCACCCTTGAAACGCTAGAAGAAATGCTGGAAAAATTAGAAGTTGTCGTTAACGAACGTCGCGAAGAAGAAAGCGCTGCGGCTGCAGAAATTGAAGAGCGTACTCGTAAACTGCAACAATACCGTGAAATGCTGATCGCTGATGGTATTGACCCGAATGAACTGCTGAGCACCATGGCTGCAGTTAAAGCGGGCACCAAAGCCAAACGCGCAGCACGTCCGGCGAAATATAGCTACGTTGATGAAAACGGCGAAACCAAAACCTGGACTGGTCAGGGCCGCACCCCGGCAGTGATCAAAAAAGCGATGGATGAGCAGGGCAAATCTCTGGACGATTTCCTGCTGTAATAAATCGTCAGATTTGAAAAATCCCGCTTCGGCGGGATTTTTTTTATCTTAACTTACGGCGATAAAAAAGCCGGGGAACAATACCTGCACCCCGGCTCTGATATCTAAAGATAACGATTACTTAGCGATTGCTTTTTCCAGCCAGTCTTTAAAATCTGCGCCGAGCGTTTTATGGCGCACGCCATATTCAACGAAAGCCTGCATGTAGCCCAGTTTATTACCACAGTCATGGCTCTTGCCCTTCATATGGTAGGCTTCAACCGTTTCCTTCTCGATCAGCATATCGATGGCATCAGTCAGCTGGATTTCATCGCCTGCGCCCGGAGGGGTTTTAGCCAGCAGCGGCCAAATATCCGCGCTCAGCACGTAACGACCAACGACGGCCAGATTGGAAGGTGCAACGTCGGCTTTCGGCTTTTCCACCACGCCAACCATCGGCACGCTTTCACCCGGCTGCAGGGACTGTCCCTTGCAATCAACAACGCCATAGGCAGTGACGTCAGCCACAGGCTCAACCATAATCTGGCTGGATCCGGTCTCGTCGAAACGAGCCATCATTTCCGCCAGGTTATCGCGGCTCAGGTCGGATTCAAACTCATCCAGAATAACGTCCGGCAGAATAACCGCGACCGGCTCGTCGCCCACGACCGGGTGCGCGCACAGCACGGCATGACCAAGGCCTTTAGCGAGGCCCTGGCGAACCTGCATAATGGTGACGTGCGGTGGACAAATAGATTGGACTTCTTCAAGAAGCTGACGTTTTACACGTTTTTCCAGCATTGCTTCCAGTTCAAAACTGGTATCGAAATGGTTTTCGATAGAATTTTTGGAAGAGTGCGTTACCAGAACAATTTCAGTAATCCCGGCCGCAATACATTCGTTAACAACATACTGAATTAAAGGCTTATCTACCAGTGGCAGCATTTCTTTCGGAATAGCCTTGGTAGCGGGCAGCATCCTGGTGCCTAATCCCGCAACCGGGATAACAGCTTTTCTTACTTTAGAATTAACGGCAGCCATTGAAATCTCCTGGACTGTATGTTTTTTAAACTAGTCATAATAATAACGCACCGAGTATATCAGCCCATCCAGGTAAGCCTGGTCTGAAAGGTGCGGATTCTCTCGAATTAGGACTTATACGTATAAAACCCATCGATAGTATCACTGCCAAAGAGAGTGCGGTAATCCTACCAGCGTGAAAATAAACTTAATTGTTCATTCCGCAGACAACATCAGGCGTAAACGGCCGCCAGCCCCCCAAATTTGGCACTGCCACGAGGAGCAGCGCTGGCTAATTTGGTTGAGATAAGCATTACCTAATGTGCCAAGCGGTACACCATTACTAATCTGTATTTGATGTTCTCCGGTATTGAGCGTGCCGTTTAACCCCGCCGATACCAAAATCAAATTTTTCAACCCGCTGTGGTAATAACCCACCAGCAGCGGAAATTGCCCCGGCAAATTCGCCTGACGAAGCAGCTGGTTGACCTGCTTTAACAACCCGGTCATTTCCGGCAGGCGCTGGCCTTGATGGGCAAGCTGTTCCTGAAGTAGACCATTAAACAGCGCGCGCAGCAGCAGCGCCGCGAGAACGCCATTATCTCCTGCTCGTGTGACATCCAGACAGTAAAATGCCAAATCATTTTCTGATAATGGCGCAATATCGAGAACCAGGCCTGGCCTGTCAGCGGTTACCAACTGGCGATAGTGGATGCGGCAGTGCGATATTTCCTGCTGCACCGGAGGCTGTAGCTCCTGCAGCAGCCTGGACGCGGCGTTCGGGTCGCTGACCAGCGCATCCCAGTCCTCAAACAGCCGCTCCTCCTCTTCCACACGCGAGCTGAACATATGGGGATAGAGGCAGGCGTAGACCGTCTCACGCAGGCGGTTAAAATCTTTTACCGGCTTAAGCAGAACATCCTGCACGCCAAGACGCAGCGCCTTAGCAATATCCGCCATATTTTCCGTCGCCGAAATCATCAGAATCGGCATCTGCTCGCCCTGGTTACGCAGATACTCCACCAGCTGTAGCCCATTCATGCGCGGCATCGAGATATCGCAGATCATCAGGTCGGGCTTTGACTCGGCCATTTTTTGTAGTGCCTCAACGCCATCCTCAGCCTGCGCGGTCGTAGCGCCTAGCGAGGTTAACCAGGAGTGCAAAAGAGTGCGGAAAACGGGCTCGTCTTCAACGATCAGAATTTGTTTCCCCGCCAATGGCTGCGTCATGATCTCTCCTCTGGCTGACGATAATTAAATATTGGCATGCAATTCACACTATCGCCTGTCAGAATTTACTGAAGTCTAAGTCAAGGGCGTCACGCCGAGGCGCGCACCAAAGGTAATAGTTCATCCATTTTTTTTTCCACCGCCTGGTGACCGGCAGCAATCGCCTCACCGGCGCGATGAAAATCAAGCGTAGATATTTGTGGGCAAAAGGGCTGTAGCAGAATATCCGGTGGGTCCCCCGCCATACGGTTACGCTTCAGGCGATTTTCCAGCACCTGAATAGAGGTGGACATAATCTCCATTGCCGTAGGCGTAGCGGTGGTCGTCTGCCGGGAGGTCATTCCCGTCAACCGCGCGCGCAGGCGCGAATGCCAGGAAAAATCTTTTTCATCTTCAGCTCGCGGCTTCTCGATAGACCATAAATCCTGCTGCATCAGATGCGCATCGTGCTGAAGATCGACGGCGATGACGATATCGGCCCCCAGCGCGCGCGTCAAAGAGACCGGGACGGGATTGACGACGGCGCCGTCTACCAGCCAGTAGCCATTGTGCATAACGGGCGACATCAGGCCGGGCATGCTGCAGGAGGCGCGTACCGCCAGATGCAGATCGCCTTCGGTAAACCACAGTTCGCGGCCGGTGCTCAGATTGGTCGCCACTGCCGCAAACCGGCGATCGCAGCGTTCAATTTCGGCGGTAGGCAGGACTTGTCGAAATTGATTGAATACCCGCTCCCCGCGCAGCAGGCCTCCGCGACGCCAGGAGAGATCCATTAACCGCAGCACGTCCCAGTTGCTAAACGAGCATACCCATTTTTCCAGTACCGGAAGACGGTTGCAGGCGTAGGCCGCGCCAACCAGCGATCCGATAGAGCATCCTGCAACAACGTCAATTTCAATACCTGCTCGCTGTAGCGCTTTAATCACACCAATATGTGACCACCCTCGGGCAGCTCCCGCCCCTAAGGCCAGACCAATCTTAAGCTTTCTCATTAGTACCGATACACATCCTTCCCCCGCGAACATGGCATCATCGCCACAGCTCAGTTAACATAAAACACTTTGGCGTCGATGCGCCGTCATTCTTTTTCCATGGAGGCCGCTTTGTCGCCATTATGTCCCTGTGGCAGCGCTCTGCAGTATAGCGCATGTTGCCAGCGTTATCTGGACGGCGCGCTGCCAGCGCCAGGCCCGTCACCGCTGATGCGATCCCGCTACAGCGCGTTTGTTATGAAAGATGCCGATTATCTGATTAAAACCTGGCACCCCTCTTGCCAGGCGCAGCAGTTCCGCGCGGATCTAGAGAGCGGTTTTGCCAAAACGCACTGGCTGGGGCTGACCGTCTTTGCCGCCGATGAGGGGCGGAATCCCGATGAAGGATTCGTCAGCTTTATTGCACGATTTAACGACAATAACCGTTCCGGCGTAATTATTGAACGTTCCAGATTCTTAAAAGAAAATGGACAGTGGTACTATATCGACGGCACGCGACCGCTGGTTGGTCGTAACGACCCCTGCCCTTGTGGCTCAGGTAAAAAATTTAAAAAATGCTGCGGCCAATAAACCGGCGTCAGCAATAGCAAACACTACAGGATTTCCCCCGCGATGCATTCATTACAACGTAAAGTACTACGCACTATTTGCCCTGATCAGAAAGGACTCATCGCGCGTATCACCAACATTTGCTACAAGCACGAGCTGAACATCGTGCAGAACAACGAGTTTGTCGATCATCGAACCGGCCGCTTCTTTATGCGCACCGAGCTGGAAGGTATTTTCAATGATGCCATTCTGCTGGCCGATTTGGATAGCGCTCTGCCGGAGGGTTCGATTCGCGAGCTGACGCCTGCGGGTCGTCGTCGCGTGGTCATTCTGGTCACCAAAGAAGCGCACTGCCTCGGCGATTTGCTGATGAAAGCCAACTACGGCGGCCTGGATGTGGAGATTGCCGCGGTTATCGGTAACCACGAGACGCTGCGTACGCTGGTTGAACGTTTTGATATTCCGTTCCAGCTGGTCAGCCATGAAGGCCTGACGCGTGAGGAGCACGATAAGCAGATGGGCGATGCTATCGAAGCGTTAGCACCGGACTATGTGGTGCTGGCGAAATATATGCGCGTGCTGACGCCAGAGTTCGTCTCTCGCTTCCCGAACCAGATTATCAATATCCACCACTCATTCCTGCCGGCCTTTATTGGCGCACGTCCGTATCATCAGGCCTACGAGCGCGGAGTAAAAATCATCGGAGCCACCGCGCACTATGTAAACGATAATTTGGATGAAGGCCCGATCATTATGCAGGACGTGATTCATGTCGATCACACCTACACCGCGGAAGATATGATGCGCGCCGGACGCGATGTTGAGAAGAACGTGCTGAGCCGTGCTCTGTATCAGGTGCTGGCGCAGCGCGTATTCGTTTACGGCAACCGAACGATTATTCTTTAATCGATAGATAAATTAGCTGGTTAGCTTTGCGTCTTTGCGCGCAAAAAGCAGGCAACCAGTTTATTTTTATCAACGGAATGCTTTACAGGGGCGCGTCATTTGGTATGATGCGCCCCGCTTCCCCAGAAGGAAGCAGGCCAGTATTAGCATTACCCCGTGGTGGGGTTCCCGAGCGGCCAAAGGGAGCAGACTGTAAATCTGCCGTCATCGACTTCGAAGGTTCGAATCCTTCCCCCACCACCATTCTTCACCACAGTCATGTGGTAACCCCGATGAGCCTTAGCGAGGTTTGCACTTATCGGGAAGGGTGAGAATCTTCGACCGAGGTTCGACTCGAGCGCAAGCGAGAGAACGTTGCCGCAGGCAACGGCCCGAAGGGTGAGGAGCGAAGCGACGAATAATCCTTCCCCACCACCATTATTCACGCAGTTGAATGGCTACAATTTGATTTTACCCCTGGTGGGGTTCCCGAGCGGCCAAAGGGAGCAGACTGTAAATCTGCCGTCATCGACTTCGAAGGTTCGAATCCTTCCCCCACCACCATCACTTCCCGATAGCTCATCACTCCCAAACAAACGCCAGCGTTACATATTCTGCCCATGCGGGAAGGATGAGAAGCTTCGACCAGGGTTCGACTCGAGCGTCAGCGAGAGAACGTTGCCGCAGGCAACGGCCCGGAGGGTGAGCAGCAAAGCTGCGAATAATCCTTCCCCCACCACCATCACTTCCCGATAGCTCATCACTCCCAAACAAACGCCAGCGTTACATATTCTGCCCATGCGGGAAGGATGAGAAGCTTCGACTAAGGTTCGACTCGAGCGTCAGCTAAGCACCCCTGCTAAGACGTAGACGCCCTCATCCGGGATAGCGCTACATCGGCGGCAGACGGCGCGCTACCGGCGAGCTTTTTACTATCGAGGTGTTGCACTGGGCGTGTTCTGCCAGGCCATCCAGCAGGGTATCAAGCTGCGCAATATCGCTCACCGCCAGGCGCATCACAAAGCAATCTTCCCCCGTGACCTTGTCACATTCGATGCATTCCGGCATCGCCTGAATGTATTTATCCACTTTCTGCAGCAGCCCCGGCAAGGGTCTGACGCGCACCAGCGCCTGCAGGCTATAGCCCAGCGCGGCCAGATTAATCCGGGCGCCATATCCCTGAATCACCCCGCGCTCTTCCAGACGCTTCACCCGCTCGGCGGTACTGGGCGAGGTCAGCCCTACCCGTCCGCTCAGCACCTTTAGCGATATACGCGCATCTTCCGCCAGACAGGCCAGAATGGCGCGATCGATATTATCAATTAAGTGTCCCACTCTTTTTACCTGCAAAATAAAAGCGATATCAGGTTTTTACCTTAGATCATGCATATCAACCTGTCATCTGATTAACGACAATAGCGATACGCAAACGGAGGTAGAAAAATGACACATACGGTGACGGGCGTCTGGCAAATGAGCCTGGCGATGATAATTTCGGGTTCGATTGGCGCGTTCGTTTTACTCTCCGGTTTGCCGGTTATCGATGTTGTCTTCTGGCGCTGCCTTATTGGCGCGCTGACCTTAGCGGGCTTCATGTCTCTCAGCCGACAGCCGTTCAGCCAGCTCACGCGGCTCACGCTGCTGCTGGCAATTATCGGAGGAGTCGCCCTGGTCATTAACTGGCTGCTGCTTTTTGCCGCTTACGCCCGAATTTCTATTGGCATGGCCACCGTTGTTTATAATACCCAGCCGTTTATGCTGGTATTGATGGGCATACTGGCAGGTGAGCGGGTTGCGCTGATTAAATGGGGCTGGCTGGCGCTGGCCTTTTTCGGCGTGGTGGTCCTGCTCTCCAGCGAGCTGATGCAGGCGCACGGCGGCCAACTGGCGGCGGGCATTGCGCTGGCTCTTGGCGCCGCTTTTTTCTACGCGCTAACGGCGATGATCGCCCGCAAGCTGCGCCCACTCCCGCCCCAGCATATTGCCTTTATTCAGGTCATCGTCGGGACAATTATGCTGCTGCCGCTGGTTCACCTCCCCGATTTTAGCGCTGCGTTCCCCTGGCGATACCTGCTGATCCTCGGCGTTGTGCATACCGGTATCATGTACCAGCTGCTCTATAGCGCGATCCAGAAGCTGCCTACGCCAGCGATCGGCTCACTCTCCTTTATCTATCCGATCGTGGCGATCGTGGTCGACTATTTGGTTTTCGACCATGCGCTGGCGCCGGTGCAGCTGGCCGGAGGCGCGCTGATCCTGCTGGCGGCAGCGGGAAATAATCTGGGCTGGGGAGATGGGCTGGCGCTGAGCAATAAAAAACCCCGCCGAAGCAGGGTTTGATACAACCGATAGCTGAACTAGCGACGAGCGCGAACAATCTGATATTTGCGCGTCAGGTACTCTACCGGCGCGCTCCAGATATGCACCAGGCGGGAGAACGGGAACAGCAGGAACATCGTCATCCCCAGCACCAGGTGCAGGCGGAACACAAACGCCACCCCGTCCAGATACTGTGACGCTCCGCCGTGGAAGGTCACCACCGACTGCGCCCAGCCTACCAGCTTGAGCATTTCGCTACCGTCCATATGCTGCGCCGAGAACGGGATCGTCAGCAGACCCAGCGCGCACTGAACGAGCAGCAGCGAGAGGATCAGGATATCCGCGGTAGTGGTGGTTGCCCGCACGCGCGGGCTGAACAGGCGACGCTTAAGCAGCAGCCCCCCGCCGACCAGACACATCACGCCGCTGGCGCCGCCGGCAATCATCGCCATCTTCTGCTTCACGTCCATCGGCAGGAAGGACTCATACATCCAGTGCGGGGTCAGCATTCCGAGGAAGTGGCCAGCGAAGATACCGAGGATCCCGATATGGAACAGGTTAGACGCCAGGTTCATCCCTTTGCGGTCCAGCATCTGGCTAGACGAGGCCCGCCAGGTGTACTGACCATAATCGTAGCGCAGCCAGCTGCCGATCAGAAATACCGAACCGGCAATGTACGGGTAGATGTCAAAGAAGAACATATTCAGGAAGTGCATTATTGCGGTCCTCCGTTAGAGATATCCAAGTATTGCGGGGCCACGGCCCCGGCAAAACGACGCTGGTGAGCGGCAATTTCTGACTCGCCGCAGCCTTTATCGGCAAAGAATTTCACCTGTTCTTCTTCCCATACCGCGTCCAGCGCCTGCGGCGTATCGTCGCGGGCTTCGTCGGCTATTTTTTCTGCAACCTTCTGGCTATCAACCCGGGTATCCGCCAGCTTCAGCAGCAGTTCGAACAGCGCCGCATAGCGGCTTTCGCGCTGCTGCAGGCGAGCGCTTAGCAGACCCAGAATCGGCGCCACGTCCTTCAGCCCGGCGATAGCTTCATCTTCCGGCAGCTGCGCCAGATACTCCAGGTACAGCGGCAGGTGGTCAGGAAGCTCATTGCTGTCGAGCTCCAGGCCATGACGCTCGTATTGCGCCATCAGATCGACCATCGCCTGACCACGATCGCGGGACTCGCCGTGAACATGTTCGAACAGCAACAGCGACGTCGCCCGTCCGCGGTCAAACAGCTCGCTGTAATCCGCCTGAGCGTCGAGCACGTCCCGGGCGGTCAGGTAGCGCAGGAAGTCGCCCAGTTTACGAGCATCCTCCGCGACTAATTTTTCCGATGACGCCAGCGCCTCCAGCATCTCCTGCTGATGCTGCCACAGGGCAGCGTCAGGATACTCAAGCAGGCGCGACACGATCACGAGTTCAATCATGAGTGCGGCTCCGTTTTGCTGGTCACGTCGATAGTGTCGATGCGGCGGCTATTGAACAGATTGAACTGGCTGTCCGAACCGTGGCAGCCGTCGCCGAAGGTGAAGCCGCAGCCGCTTTTTTCCGGGAAGGCGTCGCGCGCCTGCTCGCGGTGGCTGCTGGGTACCACGAAACGATCTTCGTAGTTGGCAATCGCCAGGTAGCGATACATCTCCTGCGCCTGGGCTTCGCTCAGACCCACTTCTTCCAGCGCGCGGGTATCCACTACGCCATCAACGTTTTCAGCGCGTTTAAAGTGACGCATCGCCAGCATGCGCTTCAGCGCCAGCAGCACCGGCTGGGTATCGCCTGCGGTCAGCAGATTTGCCAGGTACTGAACCGGAATACGCAGGCTTTCCACGTCCGGCAGAATACCGTTGCTTCCCAGCTCGCCGGCATCCGCCGCGGACTGAATCGGTGACAGAGGCGGTACGTACCAGACCATCGGCAGCGTGCGGTATTCTGGATGCAGCGGCAGCGCCAGCTTCCAGTCCATTGCCATCTTGTAGACCGGCGACTTCTGGGCAGCGTCAATAACTCCCTGCGGTACGCCGTCCTTCAGCGCCTGCTCGATGACTTTCGGGTCATGCGGATCGAGGAACACGTCCAGCTGACGCTGATAGAGATCTTTCTCGTTTTCGGTGCTCGCTGCGGTTTCAATCGCATCCGCGTCATACAGCAGCACGCCAAGGTAGCGGATACGACCGACGCAGGTTTCTGAACACACGGTCGGCTGACCCGCTTCGATGCGCGGGTAGCAGAAGATGCATTTCTCAGACTTACCGCTCTTCCAGTTAAAGTAGATCTTTTTGTACGGGCAGCCGGTGATACACATACGCCAGCCGCGGCACTTGTCCTGGTCGATCAGTACGATGCCGTCTTCTTCACGCTTGTAGATAGCGCCGCTCGGACAGGTCGCCACGCACGCCGGGTTGAGGCAGTGCTCACACAGGCGCGGCAGATACATCATGAAGGTGTTTTCGAACTGGCCGTACATCGCCTTCTGCATGTTCTCGAAGTTCTTGTCTTTCGACAGCTTCTCGAACTCACCGCCCAGATCGTCTTCCCAGTTCGGACCCTTGACGATCTTATTCATGCGCTGGCCGGTGATCAGCGAGCGCGGACGCGCGATCGGCTGCGCTTTGCTATCGGCCGGCGCGTTATGCAGCGTCTGGTAGTCAAAGTCAAACGGCTCGTAGTAGTCGTCGATACCCGGCAGATGCGGGTTAGCGAAGATTTTACCCAGCAGCAACGCGCGGTTACCCATACGCGGCTGCAGCTTGCCGTTGATCTTACGAACCCAACCGCCCTTCCATTTTTCCTGGTTTTCCCAGTCGGTCGGGAAGCCGAGGCCCGGCTTGGTTTCAACGTTGTTGAACCATGCGTACTCGGTCCCTTCACGGCTGGTCCAGACGTTTTTACAGGTGACTGAGCAGGTGTGACAGCCGATGCATTTATCGAGATTCAGCACCATGCCGACTTGTGAACGAATTTTCATTTTACGCTCTCCTGTACCTGGTCATTGCCTTCGCCATCCAGCCAGTTAATGTTCTTCATCTTACGTACCACCACAAACTCATCGCGGTTCGATCCGACGGTGCCGTAGTAGTTAAAGCTGTATGCCAGGTGCGCATAGCCGCCGATCATATGCGTCGGTTTCGGCGTAATGCGGGTCACCGAGTTATGGATCCCGCCGCGCTGACCGGTAATTTCAGAACCCGGCAGGTTCACAATACGTTCCTGCGCGTGGTACATCATGGTCATTCCGGCCGGCACACGCTGGCTCACTACCGCACGCGCGGTCAGGGCGCCGTTATTGTTGAAGACTTCAATCCAGTCGTTATCTTCAATGCCCATCTCTTTGGCATCCGCTTCGCTCATCCACACGATGGGACCACCGCGACCGAGGGTCAGCATCAGCAGGTTGTCGCTGTAGGTCGAGTGAATACCCCACTTCTGGTGCGGCGTCAGGAAGTTCAGCGCCTTCTCAGGGTTACCGTTTGATTTCTTACCCATCACCGCTTTCACCGAGCGGGTATCGATCGGCGGACGATACACCAGCAGGCTTTCACCGAAGTCACGCATCCACTGGTGGTCCTGATAGAGAGACTGACGACCAGAGAGCGTACGCCACGGGATCAGCTCATGAACATTGGTGTAGCCGGCGTTATAGGAGACGTGCTCATCTTCCAGTCCTGACCAGGTCGGGCTGGAGATAATCTTGCGCGGCTGCGCCTGAATATCGCGGAAGCGAATTTTCTCGTCTTCTTTATTCAGCGCCAGATGCGTGTGGTCACGGCCGGTAAACTCGCTCAGCGCCGCCCAGGCTTTTACCGCTACCTGACCGTTGGTTTCCGGGGCCAGGGTGAGGATCATCTCAGCCGCGTCAATCGCCGTATCCAGCATCGGCTGGCCTTTCGCCGGGCCTTCTGCCTTGGTGTAGTTGAGCTTACGCAGCAGATCCATTTCGCTCTGGGTGTTCCAGGCAATACCTTTACCGCCGTTACCGATTTTTTCCATCAATGGTCCGATGGAGGTAAAGCGCTCATAGGTCGCCGGATAATCACGTTCAACCGGAATAATGTGCGGCGCAGTTTTCCCTGGGATCAGGTCGCATTCGCCTTTTTTCCAGTCCTTCACGTCGAGCGGTTGCGCCAGTTCTGCGGCCGAGTCGTGCTGGATTGGCAGCGTCACCACGTCGGTCTCTTTTCCGAGGTGGCCCACGCAGACTTCGGAGAATTTCTTCGCGATGCCCTTGTAGATTTCCCAGTCGCTTTTCGATTCCCAGGCCGGGTCGACGGCGGCAGACAGCGGGTGAATAAACGGATGCATATCCGAAGTATTCATGTCGTCTTTTTCGTACCAGGTTGCGGTCGGCAGCACGATATCGGAGTACAGACAGGTGCTCGACAGGCGGAAGTCCAGCGTCACCACCAGGTCCAGTTTGCCGTCGAGGCCGTTATCCTGCCACTCCACTTCTTCCGGCTTGACGCCGCCCTGCTTGCCGAGATCCATCCCCTGAATACCGTGCTCGGTACCCAGCAGGTACTTCAGCATATATTCATGACCTTTACCGGAAGAGCCCAGCAGGTTAGAACGCCAGATGAACAGGTTGCGCGGGTGGTTTTTACCGTTTTCCGGCTGCTCCGCTGCAAAGCGGATAGTGCCTTCTTTCAGCGCCTTCACGGTGTAGTCAACCGGCGTCATACCGGCTTTCTTCGCCTCTTCCGCGATGCGCAGCGGGTTAGTCCCAAGCTGCGGCGCGGACGGCAGCCAGCCCATACGTTCGGCGCGAACGTTGAAGTCCAGCAGATGGCCGGTGTAGCGCGATTTATCCGCCAGAGGAGAGAGCAGCTCCTGCGCGGTGACCGACTCGTAGCGCCACTGGCTGGAGTGGTTATAGAAGTAGGAGGTGCTGTTCATATGACGCGCCGGACGCTGCCAGTCGAGGGCAAACGCCAGCGGCTGCCAGCCGGTCTGCGGACGCAGCTTTTCCTGGCCCACATAGTGCGCCCAACCGCCGCCGCTCTGGCCGACGCAGCCGCAGAACACCAGCATGTTGATCAGACCGCGATAGTTCATATCGAGGTGATACCAGTGGTTCAGACCGGCCCCGACGATAATCATCGAGCGGCCGTGCGTCTTATCGGCATTATCGGCGAACTCACGGGCGGTGCGAATGATGTTGGCCCGAGCAACGCCGGTTATTTTTTCAGCCCACGCCGGGGTGTACGCCTTAACGTCATCGTAGCTTCTGGCGCAGTTTTCATCGTCCAGACCGCGCTCCAGGCCGTAGTTGGCCATGGTCAGGTCATAAACGGTGGTCACCAGAGCGGTGCTCCCATCCGCCAGCTGCAGGCGTTTTACCGGCAGCTTATGCAGCAGGATGTTCTCCAGCTCAACGCTGGTGAAGTGTTCGGTGCCTTCGCCGCCAAAGTATGGGAAGCCCACCTGCGCGATCTCATCCTGGCTGCCCAGCAGGCTCAGCTGCAGTTCAGTTTCGTCACCGGATGTGCCGTCGCGCTGCTCGAGATTCCATTTGCCTTTTTCACCCCAGCGGAAGCCGATTGAGCCGTTCGGCGCAACCATGTTGCCGTCGGCGTTGATCGCCACGGTTTTCCATTCCGGGTTGTTTTCCTGGCCCAGCGAATCGATAAGGTCGGCGGCACGCAGCATACGGCCCGCCGCGTAGTAGCCGTCGCGCTCTTCGAGCATCACCAGCAGCGGCATGTCGGTGTAGCGGCGGACGTAGTCGGTAAAGTATTGGCTCGGTTTGTCGAGATGGAACTCGCGCAGCATAACGTGGCCCATCGCCAGCGCCAGCGCCGCATCGGTACCCTGCTTCGGTGCCAGCCACAGATCGCACAGCTTGGCGATTTCGGCGTAGTCAGGGGTGATAGCAACGGTTTTGGTGCCTTTGTAGCGGACTTCGGTAAAGAAGTGCGCATCCGGAGTACGGGTCTGCGGAACGTTTGAACCCCAGGCGATAATGTAGTTCGAGTTATACCAGTCGGCGGATTCGGGTACGTCGGTCTGCTCGCCCCAGGTCTGCGGAGAGGCCGGCGGAAGGTCACAGTACCAGTCGTAGAAGCTCAGGCAGGTACCGCCAATCAGCGACAGGTAGCGCGCGCCGGAAGCGTAGGAAACCATCGACATCGCCGGGATCGGCGAGAAGCCCGCAACGCGGTCAGGGCCGTAGGTTTTGACGGTATAAACGTTGGACGCGGCAATCAGCTCGTTCACTTCCTGCCAGGAGGAACGTACGAAGCCGCCGCGACCGCGGGCCTGCTTAAAGCTTTTCGCTTTATCAGCATCTTCAATAATCGAAGCCCATGCCGCAACCGGATCGCTGTGCTGAACCTTAGCCTCACGCCACATTTTCATCAGGCGCTTACGCATCAGCGGATATTTCAGACGGTTGGCGCTGTAGAGGTACCAGGAGTAGCTGGCGCCACGCGGGCAGCCGCGCGGTTCATGATTGGGCAGGTCCGGGCGGGTACGCGGATAGTCCGTCTGCTGGGTTTCCCAGGTGACGAGGCCATTTTTGACATAAATTTTCCAGCTGCATGAGCCGGTGCAGTTCACACCGTGAGTGGAACGCACGATTTTGTCATGCTGCCAACGCTGGCGGTATCCATCCTCCCAGTCCCGGTTGGTGTGTAGAAGCTGGCCGTGCCCATCGGCAAAGGTCTCGCCCTTCTGTTTGAAGTAGCGAAACCGGTCCAGGAATTTACTCATGGGTTTCTCCTGTTTGGAGCCTGACGGCTCTCTGATAAATCGACATTGCTGGATTTGCAGCGAAGGTAACGCTATGAAAGAGGAAGAGAATTGATAACGATCAATACGAAATGCCTTATGAACATCGGCAAAACGGACGAATACCACCTTAGTAGTATCTTTTTCTATTTCTTATCCTTCTGTTTTTAAAGGTTTTTTATGAGAAAGCTCGCCATTTGCAGCGCGGGCAATATCCATATAGGTATTAAGGGGTAGAGCGGAAGACAGGGGATTATTTTGCTGAACCGATGCACCTTGCCGGAGCGCCGCCGCACGACAGCATGCTGTCACTATTTGCAGGGTAAAAAAAAGGCGCAAATCAGGTTGCGCCTTATGCCGGTAAACCTCGTCGCTTAGGACTTCTGCTTACGTCCGTAAACCAGCCAGGTAATGACTACGCAGGCGATATAGAACACGAGGAAGACCTTCATCGCCCCTGCCGGAGAGCCGGTCAGGTCCAGAGAGATACCGAACGCCTTCGGAATGAAGAAGCCGCCAATCGCGCCGATCGCTGAGATAAAGCCCAGCGCCGCCGCGGTATCAGTCGCCGCTTCACGCATCGCCTGCGCTTCGCTACCGCCCTGTGCCTTCACCCGATCGGTGGTCATTTTACGGAAAATAACCGAAATCATCTGGAAGGTAGACGCGCTACCCAGCCCGGCGGTCAGGAACAGCACCATGAACACGCCGAAGAACGCGATAAAGTTACCGCCTTCACCGTGCGTTGGCAGCGTCAGGAACAGCAGGCCGCAGAAGATGGCCATCACCACGAAGTTAATCAACGTAACGCGGGTCCCGCCCAAACGGTCGGAGATAGCCCCGCCGGTAGAGCGCGCCAGGGCGCCAATAAACGGCCCGAAGAAGGCATAGTGCAGGATCTGCACGTCCGGGAACTGGGTTTTGGCCAGCATCGCAAAACCGGCGGAGAAGCCGATAAACGAGCCGAAGGTGGCCAGATATAGCAGCGCCATGATCCACAGATGCGCACGCTTGAGCACCGGCAGCTGCTCCCTGAGTGAAGCTTTCGATGCCGACAGGTCGTTCATAAAGAACCATGCCGCCAGAGTCAGGACGACAAGGAACGGAACCCAAATCCAGGCCGCGTTTTCGAGATACAGAATTGAGCCATCCGGCTGCTCGCTGCCGGTCCCGCCGAAGACGGCGAAAATAGACAGAGAAACCACCAGCGGTGCAACCAGCTGCATGACGCTGACGCCCATGTTGCCAAGACCGCCGTTAATACCCAGCGCGCCGCCCTGCTTCTGTTTCGGGAAGAAGAAGCTGATATTCGCCATGCTGGAAGCAAAGTTTGCCCCGGCAAAACCGCACAGCAGGGAGATGATAACGAAGACGCTGAACGGCGTAGAGGTATCCTGCACCGCGAAGCCCAGCCAGACGCAAGGCACTATCATGATCCCGGTACTGAATGCCGTCCAACGGCGGCCGCCGAACAGCGGTACCATGAACGCATAAGGCACGCGCAGCAGCGCGCCAGACAGCGCCGGCAGCGCGGTCAGCATAAATAACTGATCGGTCGTAAACTGAAAGCCAACCTTATTCAGGTTAACGGCCACGGCACTGAACAGCATCCAAACGCAAAACGCCAGCAAAAGACACGGCACGGAGATCCACAGGTTGCGGCTGGCGACGCGGTGACCGCGCTGCTGCCAAAACTCAGGATCTTCCGGACGCCAGTCGGTGATGACTGAAGTGGTAGTCTTCTCCGGGAGGGAAGATTGACTCATATATACCTCTGATTATTCATATATCCCGCAGATACATTAGGGATTACAGGCGGCAGTAAGTTGATATAAATCAAAGGAAAAGTTGTCACCGATTTGCTTAAAAAAAAATCATCACTCGAAGGGAGTAGTTATTTTCGCCTAAAAAAGTGTGGTTTTTCACGAGGCTGCCCGCTTTCACCGATCCCCTCCTGGCGGGCTACCTACCACCGACAATTAAGGGGTAATCCTTTATAGGTATGGGTATACTCCATCGGATATCTGAGAATAGGTCCCACTCCCGGATGGTTTGCCGGTCAGGAGCCACGCATTCTATGTTAAAACGTCTTTTTACCCCGCTCACGCTGGTGAATCAACTGGCGCTGATTGTCCTGCTTTCGACGGCCATTGGCGTCACGGGGATCGGCATCTCCGCGCGGCTGGTGCAGGGCGTCCAGGGAAGCGCACACGCAATTAATAAAGCAGGCTCGCTGAGAATGCAGAGCTATCGCCTGCTGGCCGCGGTGCCGCTCAACGAGAGCGACGGCAAGCTTATCGACGAGATGACCGCCACCGTATTTAGCGAAGAGCTGCAGAACGCCGCCCTGCGGGACGGCCAGCAAAACCAGCTGAAAGCGCTACAGCACTACTGGCAGCAGGAGCTGGCGCCGGGGATGCGGCATGCGCAAAATCAGGCGACCGTCGCCACCGATGTCGCCAGCTTTGTCGACCGGATAGACCATCTGGTCACCGCCTTTGACCATACGACCGAACAGCGCATCAGGCACGTTGTCTGGATCCAGCGGATCTTAGGCTGCGGCATGGCGCTGCTGTTTCTGTTCACCATCGTCTGGCTGCGGGCGCGGCTGCTACGCCCGTGGAAACAGCTGCTGGAGATGGCCCGCGCGATCAGCCATCGCGACTTTACCCAGCGCGTGCACATCCGCGGACGCGATGAAATGGCCACCCTCGGGATGGCGCTGAATAACATGTCGGAAGAGCTGGCGGAAAGCTATTCCGTGCTCGAGCGGCGGGTGCAGGAAAAAACCGCCGGTCTGGAGCAGAAAAACGAAATCCTCGCTTTTTTGTGGCAGGCCAACCGCCGCCTGCACTCCAGCGCCCCGCTCTGCGAGCGAATCTCGCCGGTGCTCAACGGCCTGCAGGGGCTGACGCTGCTGCGCGATATTGAAGTCAGGGTCTATGACTTCGAAGATGAAGACAACCATCAGGAATTCGCCTGTCATTCAGATTTTCACTGCGATGATAAAGGCTGTTATTTATGTCCGCGAGATCTGCCGCCGCTGCCCGACGGCGGGGCAACGCTGAAGTGGCGGCTGTCTGATGCCCATAACCAGTACGGCATTCTGCTGGCCACCCTGCCGGTGGGCCGCCATCTGAGCCACGATCAGCAGCAGCTGGTGGATACCCTGGTCGAGCAGCTGACCTCGACGCTGGCGCTGGACAGGCATCAGGAGCATCAGCAGCAGCTGATCGTCATGGAGGAGCGCGCCACTATCGCTCGCGAACTGCATGACTCGATTGCCCAGTCGCTCTCCTGCATGAAGATGCAGGTCAGCTGTCTGCAGATGCAGGGAGAACATTTACCGCAAGAGAGTCGCCGGCTGCTGGGCCAGATTCGTAATGAGCTGAATACCTCCTGGGCACAGCTGCGCGAGCTGCTGACCACCTTCCGGCTACAGTTAATCGAACCGGGACTGCGTCCGGCGCTGGAAGCCAGTTGCCTGGAATATAGCGCCCACTTCGGCTTTACGGTCAGGCTGGACTACCAGCTGCCGCCGCGTTTCGTCCCCTCGCACCAGGCGATCCATGTGCTGCAAATCGCCCGCGAGGCGCTCAGTAATGCGTTGAAACACGCCAAAGCGACGGAGGTCACCGTAACCGTGTCGCTGCGGGATAATCAGGTCAGGCTGGTGGTCGCGGATAATGGCCGCGGCGTACCAGACCATGCCGAACGGAGTAACCATTACGGTTTAATTATTATGCGGGATCGCGCCCAGAGCTTGCGCGGAGACTGCCAGGTACGCCGTCGCGAGACGGGCGGTACCGAAGTGGTCGTCACTTTTATCCCGGAAAAATCGTTTTCAATCCAATAGGAGAACCCCATGAGTCAACAGGAACGGGCAACCATCCTTCTCATTGACGATCACCCGATGCTGCGCACCGGCGTTAAACAGCTGGTTAGCATGGCATCCGACATTCAGGTGATCGGCGAAGCCAGCAACGGCGAACAAGGTATTGCGCTGGCGGAGTCGCTGGATCCAGACCTGATCCTGCTGGATCTCAACATGCCGGGCATGAACGGCCTGGAAACCCTCGATAAGCTGCGCGAGAAATCACTCTCTGGTCGGGTGGTGGTATTCAGCGTCTCCAACCATGAAGAAGACGTGGTCACCGCCTTAAAACGCGGCGCCGACGGCTACCTGCTCAAGGACATGGAGCCGGAAGATCTGCTTAAGGCCCTGCAGCAGGCGGCTGCCGGTGAGATGGTGCTGAGCGAGGCGTTAACGCCGGTGCTGGCGGCCAGTCTGCGCGCCAACCGCGCCACCTCGGACCGCGATATCAGCCAACTGACCCCGCGCGAGCGCGATATCCTCAAGCTTATCGCCCAGGGCCTGCCGAACAAAATGATCGCGCGCCGTCTGGAGATAACCGAAAGCACCGTGAAAGTACACGTTAAGCATATGCTGAAGAAAATGAAGCTGAAATCGCGCGTCGAAGCCGCGGTTTGGGTACACCAGGAGCGCGTTTTCTAGGGCAGTTCTCGCCAGGACACGCCCTGGGCCGAGAATTTTACCAGCGGCTCGGTCAGCGCCAGTGCGATCTCATTGGAAGAGACGCGCTGACCTGTTTTATCTTCTACCACCACCGACAGATGCCACAGGTTGGTCGCGCCGGGTTCACCGCTCCAGGCCGGCAAAATCACACTCCAGCCGTCAGGGCTATTGGCATCTACCGGCGACGTCAAACTCAGCAGCTGCGTATCCCCTTGCCACTTCAGCGACTTAATTCCATGCAGGCTACGAATCTGCAGCTTAAGCGGCACCGTTTCCCCCGACTGCAGATCCCACGGCGGCGTCGCCAGATAGGCCGACAGCGATTTACGCTGACGATACTCGACCACCGGCAGATTATCGCGCTCCGGGCTGTCGTAGCGGCTGCCGCGCAGGGAGCGGCTGATCGCCACCTCGTCGGCCGCCAGCTGCTGTTTTAACGGCACGCCGAAGCGATAGTTCAGATTCAGCCCGACGTTGTTCTGACTGAGTCCGCTTTCGCCCTGCTTATGCTTTGCCGTCACCGTGACCAGCGGAACCGGGGTGTAGTTGAGCCCCACCGATACCGCCACCGGGTTATGGTAGCCGGTCCCGGAATGGAACAGGTCAACGCTGTCGCCGAAATACTGCTCGACGCTGACGCTGGTATTAATATGCTGATAAAACGGCAGCCGCGCCTGGGCCGTGACGTCGTAGCCGCTTGCCATCCGCTGCTCCTGGGTCAGGCTGTCGCCCTGCTGCCAGCTCCCCACCGGGTGGTAGTAATTAGCCGACAGGCGCACCGACTCTCCCCACGCCTCGGCCCCGATGCTGCCGCGCGCCAGGCGCTCATCCAGCACCTTATCGTAGAAGGAGTTATAGCCCAGCAGCCATGTTCCAACCCGCCAGCGCTGCCCCAGGCCGATATTACCCACCAGGCCGCTATCGCGCTGGGTCACCGAATACTGGTTCCAGGTGAGGAAGTCGCCGTTATCCTGCAGCGGCACAAACCAGCTGCCCTTGCTGCCGGTAAAGCGCCCCTCCTTATCCACCAGCAAATCGACGTTGGCGTTGCCCCACGGCGATAGCCAGCTCTCCAGCTGCTGGCTAACCTCGGAGCCAATCCTGCCGATCGCAAACATCCGCGCCTGCTCGCCGGTTGTAAGGCCATTATCGCTCATGCTGGCTTCGCCGAATTTCTTCGCCATTTCGGCAAAATGCTGCGCATCCTGATCAAGCTGGGGAGCGATGCCGAGATCGGGCAGCGCCGTCTGTTTCTCGCTGAAAGCATTGCTTCCCTGCAGGGCACGAACCGGTGCGCCGGCCAGCAGCAGGAGTACGGGGAGAAGTGGCGTAAGGCGGAATGACCAGGGCATGAAACGGATGACGTCAGCTCGCGAAGGGTGGCAACAGAACCTAAGTTTACCGTTTTTTGCCATCGCCCGCAGCCCTTTGACCAATTTCAGGAATATGCTGAATCTTACGCCCGGGCCTTATCTTCCGTTAACAGCGCTTTCAGTTCCGGGATACACGAGCCGCAGTTGGTGCCGCATTTTAGCTTCTCCCCCAGCTCGGCCGGCGTGCGGCAGCCCCCGGCGATAGCCTCGCCGATCGCCCGTTCGCCGACGCTAAAGCAGCTGCAGATGATCCGCCCACGCGGCGCGACGTCGCCCCCTTTTCTGCCGCTTAGCAGCGCGTGGCGAAGCTCGGCCGTCGGCGGCGGCGAGCTAAAGGCGGCGACAACCCATTCGCTCTCCACGACGGGTTCGCGGGCATCGCTCCACCAGCCCAGCATCAGGGCACCCTCGTGCCACGCCAACAGATTCCACAGCGCGCCGGCCTGGGCAATCTGGACCTGCCAGCCCTGGCGCAGGCACCAGTCGGTAAGCCAGGCGCGCGGGCTTTTATCCCCCGCCAGCGAGAGATGCGTAACCCCCACCGCCGCTCGCCGGCGCCAGTGGAGCCATTCCGGCAGCGGAACCGGCTGACGGCAGAACAGCTCGCCGTGCCACGCCGGAAGCCAGGCGGCAATCGCCACCGCCACCTGCTTGCTCTCCGGCTGGCCGGAGTGCGGGTCGGTCACCGCCGCCAGCAGATTATTCACCCGCCCCTGGCGGGCAAACTGATTATTCCAGTGCATCGGTACAAACAGCGAGCCGCGGCGCTGCCCGTCGCTGATAAGCACTTTGGCGACCATGACGCCGTTGCGCGACCAGATCCGCGCCAGCTCGCCGTCCCGCAGCTGCCAGCGGCGGGCATCAGCCGCAGCCACCTCCACCACCGGTTCGGCAATATGCTGCATCAGACGCGGCACGGTTCCGGTGCGGGTCATGGTGTGCCACTGATCGCGGATGCGCCCGCTGTTGAGGATCAGCGGATAGAAAGCGTCGGTTTCGGCACGGGTGCCCTGCGGCGTCACCGGCACCATGCGCAGCTTGCCATCGCGGTGCCAGCCCCGGTGCAGGTTCAGCGCGGCGGTGCTGCGGCTGACCGGCCAGCATACCGGCGCCAGGTTGTCCCACTCCTCGCGGCTAAGGCTGGCCAGCCCGCCGATATCAAACGCCCGCTGGCCGTCATTCTCGAACCCTGACAGCGCGGCGTGTTCGCTGAAGACGTCGTGCGCGTGCTGCCAGGCAAAGGCCTCGCTATAGCCCAGCTCGGCCGCGACGCGGGCGATTATCCACCAGTCAGCCCGCGCCTCGCCCGGCGGCGGCAGAAAGCTGCGCTGGCGGGAGATACGGCGTTCCGAATTGGTGACGGTGCCGTTCTTTTCACCCCACGCCAGCGCCGGAAAACGAATATGGGCAAAGCGGCCGGTATCGGTGTCAGCGGCAACGTCGGAGACGATAACCAGCGGGCAGGCGGCCAGCGCCTGACTCACCGCGTGGCTATCCGGCAGCGAAACCACCGGGTTGGTGCCCATTATCCATACCGCCTTCACCTCGCCGCGCCCGATGGCAGCAAACAGATCCACCGCCGTCAGCCCCGGCGTCTGCGCCAATCGTTCGGTACCCCAGAAGCGCGAGAGGCGATGTAAATCCTGCGGTTCGAAGTTCATATGCGCCGCCAGCATGGTTGCCAGCCCGCCCACTTCACGACCGCCCATCGCATTTGGCTGTCCGGTCAACGAAAACGGTCCGCATCCCGGGCGGCCATATTTACCGCTCGCCAGGTGAACGTTAATGATGGCATTGCACTTATCGCTGCCGCTGGCCGACTGGTTAATCCCCATGGTGTAGAGGGTGACGGCGCGCGGCGCGGCGATAAAGTCGCGATAAAAATCGGCCACCTGCTGCGGCTCAAGGTCGCAAAATTCGGCGACGGTAGCCACGTCCCACATCTGCGCTGCCGCCAGCGCCTGCTGCTGGTCGCGAAAATCGCCGGCCAGCGGTCCGGCACCGGCAATGGCGTTCAGCAGGCCGACGAACAGGCCGCCGTCGCTGCCGGGCGCCAGCGCCAGGTGCACATCGGCAATATCGCAGGTCGCGGTGCGCCGGGGATCGATAACCACCACCCGCAGCTGCGGATTGTCGCGCTTCGCCTGCACCAGGCGTTGATAAAGCACCGGATGCGCCCAGGCGGCATTTGAGCCCACCAGCACCACCAGATCGCTGTTCTCAACGTCTTCATAGCTGCACGGCACCACGTCAGCGCCAAAGGCTCGCTTGTAGCCCGTCACCGCCGAGGACATACACAGCCGCGAGTTGGTATCGATATTGGCCGCGCCGATAAAGCCCTTCATCAGCTTGTTGGCGGCGTAGTAGTCCTCGGTCAGCAGCTGGCCGGAGGCATAGAACGCCACCGCCTGCGGCCCGTAGCGGTCGACGATCTCCCGCAGCCGCGAACCCGCGGCGGCCAGCGCCTGCGACCAGCCGACGGGCTTATCATCCAGCTCTGGCGTCAGCAGCCGCCCGGCGAGGGCGGTGGTCTCCCCGAGCGCCGCGCCCTTTACGCACAGGCGTCCGAGGTTGGCCGGATGCCCGGCATCGCCCCGCACGCTGACCTGACCCGCGGCATCGACCTCAGCCAGCACGCCGCAGCCCACTCCGCAGTAGGGACAAGTCGTTCGAGTCTCCGCCATCAGGAAGCCTCCGCGCGCACCAGCAGAACCTGGTTGCCCACCCACACTTTGCCGTTCTCCACTTTTACCGGCCAGGCGCGTACCGCCTGCTCGCCGCCGTCGCAGGCGCGGCCGTCGCGCAGGCGAATGCGCTGTTTATAGAGCGGGGAGATGACGATCGGCTCTCCTCCGGCGTCGCCGAGGATCCCGCGCGACAGCACGTTGGCGTCGCTGCCGGGCTCGAGATTATCGAGCGCGTAAATCTGCTCGCCAAAGCGGAACAGCGCTATCTGCCGCTCGCCGAGCCGCGCGCCGATCCCGGCCTCGGCGGGGATCGCCTCGAGATCGCAAATCGCCTGCCACGGACGGGCCGAAGGTGCGCCTTCATGCAGCACGGGTACCGCCACAGGCTGCGGCTGGCCGCGGAGCGGCTGGCGCTGCACCGCATCGTCCGGCTGCTCGCTGTTGACATAGGAGCGGAACAGCGACAGGCGCTGCGGATCGTTAAGGGTGGTTTGCCACTCACACTGGTAGCTGTCCACCACCCGCGCCATCTCCTGCTCCAGCTCTTCACCGATCCCGAGGCTGTCCTCGAGGATCACCTCGCGCAGATAGTCGATACCGCCCTCAAGGTTGTCCAGCCAGGTGCTGGTTCGCTGCAGGCGATCGGCGGTGCGGATATAGAACATCAGCAGGCGGTCGACGGTGCGGATCAGCGTCGCATCGTCAATATCGCTGGCAAACAGGTCCGCATGGCGCGGCTTCATGCCGCCGTTGCCGCAGACGTAAAGATTCCAGCCCTTCTCGGTGGCGATCACCCCGATATCTTTGCCCTGCGCCTCGGCGCATTCACGCGTGCAGCCGGAGACCGCCATTTTGATCTTATGCGGCGCGCGCAGGCCCTTGTAGCGATGTTCGAGGGTCACCGCCAGGCCGGTCGAATCCTGCACGCCGTAGCGGCACCAGGTGGAGCCGACGCAGGACTTCACCGTGCGCAAGGATTTACCGTAGGCGTGGCCGGTTTCAAACCCGGCATCAGCCAGCTCGCGCCAGATGGCCGGCAGCTCTTCCAGACGGGCGCCAAAGAGGTCGATCCGCTGGCCGCCGGTAATTTTGCTGTACAGCTGGTAGCGTTTGGCAATCTGCCCGATAGCAATCAGGCCGTCCGGCGTCACCTCGCCGGCCGCCATGCGCGGAACCACCGAGTAGGTGCCGTCCTTCTGAATATTGGCGAAGTAGCGGTCGTTAGTATCCTGCAGCGGCAAATGTGCCGGCTTCAGCAGATATTCGTTCCAGCAGGAGGCAAGCACCGAGGCCACCAGCGGCTTACAAATTTCGCAGCCGTGCCCCTGGCCGTAGCGGGCAATCAGCTGTTCAAAGGTGCGGATGTGGTTGACGCGCACGAGGTGATAAATCTCCTGCCGCGACCACGGGAAGTGCTCGCAGATGTCCTTTTTGACCTCGACGCCCTGGGCCGAAAGCTGATACTCCATGACCTGCTTGACCAGCGCGCTGCAGCCGCCGCAGCCGGTCGCGGCTTTGGTACAGCTTTTGATCGCCGCCATATCGCCCGCGCCGCCGCTGACCGCCTGGCAAATATCGCCTTTACTGACGTTGTGGCAGGAGCAGATTTGCGCGCTGTCCGGCAGCGCCGCCACGCCGAGCGCCTTCGGCGCGCTGCCCTCAAGGGCTGGCAGGATCAGGCTTTCCGGGCGCGACGGCAGCGCCATGTCGTTGAGCATCATCTGCAGCAGGGTGGCGTAATCGCTGGCGTCGCCCACCAGCACGCCGCCAAGCAGCTTTTTGCCATCCTGGCTGACGACGATTTTTTTATAGATCTGCTCCGGTCCATGGGTCCACTGATAGCTCTGGCTACCGGGCGTACGCCCCTGAGCGTCGCCGAAGGAGGCGACGTCGATCCCCAGCAGCTTGAGCTTGGTGCTCATATCCGCCCCGCCGAAGCGCGCCTCTTCTCCGGCCAGATCCGCCGCCGCCGTTCTCGCCATCTGGTAGCCCGGGGCCACCAGACCGTAAGTTTTATTCTCCCACAGGGCGCACTCGCCGATGGCCAGCACGTCCGGGTCGGAGGTGCCGCAGCGATCGTCGATGCAGATACCGCCCCGCTCACCCACCGCCAGCCCGCTGCTGCGCGCCAGCGCATCCTGCGGGCGGATACCGGCGGAGAACACCACCATATCGGTGCTGAGCGAGCCGCCGTCGGCAAAATTAAGCGTCAGCCCCTCGGCATCGCGCACGATGCCCTGGGTCGCCTTGCTGGTATGCACGCCGACGCCAATATCGCTAATTTTCTCCCGCAGCATCGCCGCTCCCGGGCCGTCCAGCTGCACCGCCATCAGGTTCGGCGCAAACTCCACCACGTGGGTTTCCAGCCCCAGCTGCTTGAGCGCATTGGCGGCCTCCAGCCCCAGCAGGCCACCGCCAATCACCACCCCGCGCTTCGCCCCGCTGGCGCTGGCGGCAATCCGGTCAAGATCGTCCAGCGTACGGTAGACGAAGCAGCCGTCAAGATCGTGGCCCGGCATCGGCGGAACGAAGGGGTAAGAGCCGGTTGCCAGCACCAGCTTGTCCCAGTGAGTTTCATGGCCGTGAGCATCGCGAACCACCCGCGCCTCACGGTCAATGGCGGCAACCGGTTCGCTGAGGCGCAGCTCAATCCCGTTGTCGGTAAAGAAGTCGCCCTCCACCAGCGACAGCGATTCCGCGCTGCGGCCGGCGAAATATTCCGACAGATGCACCCGGTCATAAGCGGCGTAGCGCTCTTCGCAGAACACCACGATACGATACTGTTGATGCAGGTTACGGCTGACGCATTGCTCAAGAAAGTGGTGGCCGACCATGCCGTGTCCGATCAGCACCAAAACAGGTTTTGTCATAGTGATTTGTCCTGCAGCGCGCAGCTGCGTTGAAGAAGGATCAAAAAGCCATTCCGGCGGCGCGCTGGTTCCCAGCTGTGCCGTCAGCGGCGCCGCGTTCGCGCAGTCGCCGAGCAATAAAACGCCGCGCAGCTTGCCGTCTCGCAGCAGCAGTCGGCGGTAGTGTTGGGCCAGCGGATCCCAGCTGGTCCACTGCTCATCCCGTTCGCCGGCAACCAGCTCTCCGGCGCTGAACAGCTCAATACCGGTCACCTTCAGGCGGGTACCGCTGTCCTGCCAGCTAAAATCGGCTCCCGGCGTCGCGCACAGCCTTGCGGCCAGCACTTCGGCCTGGCGCAGGCAAGGTGCTACCAGCCCCCAGGTGCGGCCGTCAATTTCGCAGCATTCGCCAATCGCGCTGACGCCCGGCAGCGCGGTCGCCATCTGGCGATCGACGACAATTCCCCGTCGGCACTCAAGGCCGCTGCGCTGCGCCAGCTCAATATTGGGACGTACGCCGGTTGCCAGCACCACGCGGCTGGCGGCGAAGGTTCTGCCATCCTCCA
The DNA here is from genome assembly GCF_902705905.1 of Klebsiella sp. 18074. NCBI lineage: Bacteria > Pseudomonadati > Pseudomonadota > Gammaproteobacteria > Enterobacterales > Enterobacteriaceae > Klebsiella > Klebsiella sp. 18074. The sequence continues at coordinate 111,759 of NZ_CACSIS010000017.1, forward strand.
GCACCACGTCACGCTCGCGAATGGCCGCGATACGGCAGGCCATCACGCAGCCAATTCCCCGCGCCTCCAGCTGGCTCTGCAGCTGCTGGCCGGCGAACGCATCGGTTTGCTGCTCCATCAGCCACTCGCCGCGGTGCAGTAAAGTGACCTCATCGCCGGAACGGCGCAGCGCGGCGGCGGCCTCGACACCCAGCACGCCGCCGCCAATCACCACCGCCGGACCGCCAAGCGCCAGAATGGCCTCGACGTCGGCAAACGTGCGAAAGGCGTAAACGTGCGGCAGCCCGGCGCCCGCCAGCGGCGGGATCGTCGCCTGCGAGCCGGTGGCGAAAATCAGCTCATCCCAGCGCAGTTCGCCCCGGGTGGTGCGCAGGGTTTGCGCCTGCACGTCGACGGCCTCAACCGTCTCCCCGGTCCTTACCGTCACGTCGTGCTGCTGATACCACTGCGCGGGCAGCAGCAGCGTCTGGGCCAGCGTTTTTTCGCCCCCCAGCACCGGCGACAGCTGGATGCGGTTATAGGCCTGGCAAGGTTCATCCCCGATAATCGTGATGTGAAACGCGCCGTCCCCCCGAGCCGCCAGCGTTTGGGCTAAGCGGGTGGCCGCCATCCCGTTGCCGATAATCACCAGTTGCCGCTTCATCACCGCCCCCTACGCCGCTTTCGGCTGTTTTTCGTAGAGGAAGTGCAGGATCTGCTGGCGCAGGTGGTGATAGCGGCTATCGTCCGCCAGCTGCACGCGATTGCGCGGCCGGGGGAGATTGATATCGAGGATTTCACCGACCGTCGCCGCCGGGCCGTTGGTCATCATCATCACCCGGTCCGACAGCAGCACCGCCTCATCAACGTCGTGGGTAATCATCACGATGGTGGTGTTCAGCGCCTGCTGAATTTGCATGACCGCGTCCTGCAGATGGGCGCGGGTCAGGGCGTCGAGCGCGCCGAAGGGTTCATCCAGCAGCAGCACCTTTGGCTTCATCGCCAGCGCCCTGGCGATCCCCACGCGCTGCTTCATTCCCCCGGAGATTTCCCCCGGGCGCTTGTGCAGCGCATGGCCCATCTGCACCCGGTCGAGGTTGTGCTCAATCCACTCCCGGCGCTCGGCCTTGCTCATGGTGCGGCGAAAGACCCGATCCACCGCCAGCGCGACGTTGTCAAAGCAGGTCAGCCACGGCAGCAGGGAGTGGTTTTGAAACACCACCGCCCGCTCCGGCCCCGGCCCGGCGATTTCTCGGTTATCGCACAGCAGGCCTCCTTCCGTCGGCAGCGTAATCCCGGCAATCAGATTCAGCAGCGTCGATTTGCCGCAGCCGGAGTGGCCGATCAGGCTGACGGTTTCCCCTTCGTAGATATCGAAGGAGACGTTTTGCAGAGCCAAAAACTCGCCGCTGGCGGTATTGAAACGCTGGCTGACGGCCTGTACCTGAATTAATGGTTTCATAGCGACTCCTATTTTTCCTGCCAGCTGAAGCGGCGGGCGATAAGCATGAGGCCCTGCTCAAGCAGCAGGCCGACGACGCCGATAATGACGATGGCAATAATGATGTTTTCTACGTTGAGGTTGTTCCATTCGTTCCAGATCCAGAACCCAATCCCCAGACCGCCGGTGAGCATTTCAGCGGCGACAATCACCAGCCAGGCGATACCTATCGACAGGCGCACCCCGGTCAGCACGGCGGGCAGCACCGCCGGGAAGAGAATGCGGCGCATCACCGTCCATTCGGAAAGCTGCAAAACGCGCGCCACGTTCAGGTAGTCCTGCGGGATACGCCGGACGCCTTCGGCGGTGTTGATCACCATCGGCCAGATGGAGCAGATAAAGATGGTCCAGCTCGACGCGGGCTCCGCTTTCTGGAACAGCAGCAGGCCGATTGGCAGCCAGGCCAGCGGACTGACCGGACGCAGCAGCGCGATCAGCGGATTAAACATGCGGGCGAAGAACAGCGAACGGCCAATCAGGAAGCCCAGCGGAATGCCAACCAGCGCCGCGAGGCCGAAGCCCACCGCCACGCGCTGCAGCGATGCCAGCACGTTCCAGCCGATACCCATGTCGTTAGGGCCGTCCTGATAAAACGGGTCGGCAAACAGCGTCAGCGCCGAATCAAGCGTGCTGAGCGGCGTCGGGAAGCCTTTGCCGTTAATCGCCGCCATCTGCCAGCAGAACAGGAGCAGCCCCAGCCCCAGCAGCGGCGGCAGCACCCGCTGGACGCCTTCGCGCAGCCAGCGCGTGACGGCAGGAGTTGGGCGACGGACCTGCACCGGCGGCAGGATAATGACTTCACCCGGCGCTTTTTCAGCGCGAGCTACTGCGGGTTGGGTACTCTTTTTTTGCGCGTGTTTCATCTCATGCCCCCATACGTTGAATCGCAAAGCCGCGGGCGTAGCCTTCAGGATCGGCCCCCGTCCAGACCGTTCCGTCCATCAATGTGCTGCTGCGCATCACCTGACCCGGCGCGCTGATGCCGCCAACGGCCTGCGCCGCCTCTTTCCACACGTCAATTCGGTTAATACGCTGCGCCACCGCCTGATAATCCGGCGCCGCTTTCAGCAGCCCCCAGCGTCGGAACTGGGTCATGAACCACATGCCATCCGACAGCCACGGGAAGCTAACTTCGCCGCGATCGTAGAAACGAATCGGGTGCGCGTCCCGCCAGCTGCGCCCCAGTCCGTTGTCGTATTCACCCAGCATCCGCCCGGTGAGGTACTGTTCTTTGGTATTCAGCCACGCGCGTTTCGCCAGGATGCGCGCCGTCTCGCGGGTGTTCTCTGGCGAAGCCTCTATCCAGCGCGAGGCCTCCATCACCGCCGCGACCAGCGCCCGGGCGGTATTCGGATTACGCTCCACCCACTCGCTGCGGGTGCCGAGAATTTTTTCCGGATGATCCGGCCAGATCTCCTGAGAGGTGGCGGCGGTAAAACCGATGCGATCGTTGATGGCCCGCGCGTTCCACGGCTCGCCGACGCAGAAGCCCACCATGTTGCCGATCCGCATGTTCATCACCATCTGCGGCGGCGGCACGACGACGGTGCGCACATCGTCAAACGGATTGATGCCGCCGCTGGCCAGCCAGTAATAGAGCCACATCGCGTGGGTGCCGGTAGGAAAGGTATGAGCAAAGGTGTAGCTACCCGGCGCGCTCTGACCAATCAGCCGCTTCAGGCCGGGTAGATCGGTCGCGCCTTTGTCCTGCAGGTCCCGTGACAGGGTGATGGCCTGTCCGTTGCGGTTGAGGGTCATCAGGTTGGCCATGGACTGCGGTTTGCTGGCAATACCCAGCTCGAGGCCGTACAGCAGGCCGTAGAGGATATGCGCCGCATCCAGTTCGCCGGAGATCAGCTTGTCGCGCACCGCCGCCCAGCTGGCCTCTTTGGTCGGCACAAGGGTAATGCCGTATTTTTTATCAAAGCCTTTCAGCGACGCGATCGCCAAAGGCGCGCAGTCGGTTAGCGGAATAAAACCCACCCGCACGGTGGTTTGCTCCGGCTTATCGGAGCCTGCCGCCCACGCTGACTGCATCAGCCCAGGCAGCAGCATCGCGCCGCCAAGCGCGGCCCCTGCCTGTAGAAAACGCCGCCGTGTCATCGAAATCTTATTGCCCATACCCGCTCCAGAACGCGCAAAAAAAAAGCGCCCGACAGTGCTTACGCACTGCAGGACGCCTTTATCCATGGACCCGCATGCCGCCGTTGGCCTGCTGCCCAAAAATGGTGAACTAACTCGATTTAGCTAATGCAAACGGGATGCCAGTTTTCCCGATGGCCGCTTTTGGCGCTTTTCCTCCCTGCAAAAGCGGCTGTCGGGGCAAAAGTTGCACCGTCGACAGGCACAAAATGCCCGCCTATTGTGCACCTACTCCTTTGGGGTTAACGGCCATAATGACTTGACCATCAGCAGCGCGCGGGCGATTTCCACCATCCGCTGATTCTTATCCATCGCCATCTTGCGCAGCGCCTGCCAGGCCTGCTCTTCATTCATCCCTTGATGGGACATCAGGACGCTTTTGGCCTTCTCAATGACCTTGCGCTCTTCGAGACTATCTTTTAGCGACGCCAGCTGGCCGGAGAGCTGCTGCAGCTCATACGCCTGCTGGCGAACCAGCGGCAGCAGCTGCCTGTCCAGCCGTCGCGCAACGTCATCGCCGCCGTCCTCTTCCGGCCAGCGGTCGGGCGGCATCTCCGGCCCGCTCCCCAGCAGCAGCCGATCGGCGGCATCGAGCAGATCGCTAATCAGTCGCTCTTCCAGACCGCGCATCAGCTCCAGACGCTGCGTCTGGGCGCAGAACCAGCGCAGCGCCGTCTCGCCGTTGTCCTCCGAGGGCTGACGGGTACAGGCGATACGCCGAAGCTGCTCTATTTCGATGCTGGCCTGGCACTGCTCATTAAACAGCGCGGTCTGCGCCGCGTCGGCCAGGGCCAGAAAGCTGTCAAAGCACGGCTGCTGCCCGTCGATACGGTCCACCAGCAGCTGGCGCAGCTCGTCGCTGAACTGACCGCGGGCAAAGCCCAACGCCCCCAGCGCGCGCTCCTGACCCACCAGCTCCTTGCCCTGCATAAAGCTGTAGAGCGCCACCATCCCTCCGGCTATCTGCGGATCGTCGATGCTGTCATTGAGCTGCGGGACGATATTCAGCAGATGCCGGATAATGCGGCTGAACTGGCCGGTCGCCTCTTCGGCGGCAATAGTGCGCAGGCGCACGGCCTCGCGCAGGGCGGGAAGCTGCTCGAGGTACCACACCGCGCTGGCGATGCGCCAGCACAGCGCGCTGCTGGCACTGGCGCGCGCCGGCTCCAGCGCCTGGCGAAAGGCGGCCAGCTGCTCATTCACCAGCGCCCCGCCGGCCCGACACTCCGCGGCGTAGAGCCGGCCGCCGGAACATAGCCAGATATTGGAGGCTCCGCGCTCGCACTGCAGCATATGCACCAGGGCGCTTATCTGATTGGCCAGCGCGCCCTGCTGCGCCAGCTGACGCAGCTGCTGCCTCTGGAGCTGGCGCGCATGTTGGAACCAGTCGTTTGCTTCAGGCACGGTGCCGGCCGTATTATTCATGCTCTCTCCAGGGTTAACGCTTTATACTTCAGCTAAGCAATAACCGTGCCTTATACAAAGGAGTCCTTATGCAAAGTATTGTGCTTATCGCCAACGGCGCTGCCTACGGTAGCGAATCCCTGTTCAACAGCCTGCGCCTGGCGATTGCCCTGCGCGAACAGCAGTCCGAACTGGCGCTGAAGGTGTTTTTAATGTCCGACGCGGTCACCGCGGGGCTGCGCGGTCAAAAGCCGGCGGAAGGCTATAACATTCAGCAGATGCTGGAGATCCTCACCGCGCAGAACGTGCCGGTGAAGCTGTGCAAAACCTGCACCGACGGCCGGGGGATAACCTCCCTGCCGCTGATCGATGGCGTTGAGATCGGCACGCTGGTTGAGCTGGCGCAGTGGACGCTGGCGGCGGATAAAGTCCTGACCTTCTGAGTTAACCCTCTTTAGCAGGATTAAATGTCAGGCTGGCATCGTTTATTGCGTTAAAAGATATGCCAGCTGAATGCTTTCAGGAACAACATCATTTTTGTTTAATCTTTATCCTTTTTTTTGATCGAAATCATCATCCGTACCTTCCCCATTTGGTGTTATGCCATGAGCAAAGTGTGAACAATATCACGCGCAGGATTGAACGGGCAGGATGCCGTGGGCAGATAAATACGGGGTAGGAAAATGGCAATGGTAAAAGCAAGTTTGACGTTGTTTGGCGGTGATACGCTGGTGGTTCGTTGTTCAGAGCGCTGCCATATTCACCTGATGAGCGCGAAGGTTCCAGGCGACAGCCACGCGGATGTGCTGAGCGTGCAGGATCGGGACAGCGCCTATATGACCGTGCCCTACAGCGGCACCTGGAACGTGCTTATCGACAGCCACAGCCAGTCGCTGGAGCACTCAATCAGCTACGTTCCCGCCTGAGTCATCCGCTTAACGCGTTGTGACTGCAGCGTCAAACGTCTCTTCATGCCCGGGTCTCCCCGGGCATTTCTCAGGCCAGCCCCGGCTGAGCGCTATCGCCCAGCAGATTTCGCACCTTGCCGACCAGGTCGTCGAGGCAATCATCGTGCATGCCGAGCTTGCGCAGCTCCTGCTCGAGCGAGAAAAGGTACTGGGCGTTGGTGCCAAGCGGACCGCTGGCTTTGGCGATCAGCGGCGCGATCACCTGGGCGCTGGTATCGGCTTCGAACAGCGGATGACGCGGATCCATAATGAAGACCAGCGCGTTGACCGTGCGCCCGTCGTCGAGCTCCAGCTTGCACCAGGTCGGCAGATAGCAGCCGGTGATCATCTCCCGCTTCCACAGCAGGGTGAGCTCTTCTTCCAGCGTGCAGTCCGGCAGGCGATAGGCGACGCCGGTGGTGCGCCCGCCCTCCTTCAGCGCCAGCATGCGCCCCGGCTGATGCGCACTTCCGCGCCCGGCGGTGAGCCGCAGGCAAAAGGCGCGGTGCCAGCCCGGCAGCGTAGCGGTACAGGACTCGCGATACTCAAGGGCCGGGTTCCACATCAGCGAACCGTAGCCAAAAATCCATACCGATCCCGCGTCTGGACGGCAGGCTAAAGTGGCCGCCAGGGAGGCTGCCCGTTGCTCTGCCGACCAGAGTAGCGATTCCTCAATAGCGCCAAACGCCGTTTTACAATCCGCATTGATTAAGAAATCACGTGTTAACACTTTCTACTACCTCCGCCACTGCCCGCTTCCCGGCGTTTATCTGATGCCATCCTTGTGAAACATTCTTGTGAAACATTGCTGAATTATTATCCAGCTTTATTTGGCAATTAGCAATTAACGCCGCTCAGGCGCCGCGCGGGTAGCAGGATCGGCTATGACTTCCTGTGCCAGCGGTCATCGTCTCCCTTTTGATAGTCATGTTTTACCGCCGCCCAGGCCACTTTATGCGCCGTCTCTTCGCGGCTGGCGTCGCCCCGACGGTCCTCGCTACTCTTGTACTGGTCCCAGGCGCTATTAAAGGCTTCTTTATAAATCTCCTGAGCATGTTCAGGCAGGACGTGGCGGACGCTGTCGGGTAGGTCTTTTTTACTGTGATAAGGCATAGTGTTCTCCAGAAAGGGGCTGGAATTTAAGTCTGAAACGTAAGATTGCGCTACGCAAGGCGGGAGGGAGTGAGAAGTCGAACTTAGTAATTATCTGAATAATAAATATAAAATTGCAATAACAGCATGTTATAGCAATCTAACACCATTAGTGGTTGATAGCGGTAAATTTAAGTAAAAAAACCAATCGATTTCCGTAATGTCTGTTATTTTATCAACTTACAGTATCTATAATTATAACACCTGCACAATATGGAGATGGTTCATGACCCATGCACATGAGGCGGTAAAAACCCGCCACAAGGAGACGTCCCTCGTATTTCCGCTGCTGGCACTGGCGGTGCTTTTCTTCTTCGGAAGTAGCCAGTCACTGCCAGTGGTTATTGCGATTAATATTCTGGCGTTAGTCGGCATTCTCAGCAGCGCATTCAGCGTAGTACGCCACGCGGACGTGCTGGCCCACCGCCTGGGCGAGCCGTACGGTTCGCTAATTCTAAGCCTGTCGGTCGTCATTCTTGAAGTTAGCCTGATTTCCGCGCTGATGGCCACCGGCGACGCGGCGCCAACGCTGATGCGCGATACCCTGTACTCGATAATCATGATCGTTACCGGCGGCCTGGTCGGCTTCTCGCTGCTGCTGGGCGGGCGTAAGTTCGCCACCCAGTACATGAATCTGTTCGGTATCAAGCAGTATTTAATCGCCCTCTTCCCCCTGGCGATTATCGTGCTGGTGTTTCCCATGGCTCTGCCTGGCGCCAATTTCTCCACCGGCCAGGCGCTGCTGGTGGCGCTTATTTCGGCGGCCATGTACGGCGTTTTCCTGTTGATTCAGACCAAAACGCACCAGAGCCTGTTTATTTATGAGCATGAAGATGACGGCGACGACGACGACCCGCATCACGGCAAGCCGTCGGCGCACAGCAGCGGCTGGCATACCGCGTGGCTGCTCATTCACCTGATTGCGGTGATTGCGGTGACCAAGATGAACGCCAACCCGCTGGAGACGCTGCTGACCAGCATGAACGCGCCGGTGGCCTTTACCGGTTTCCTGGTGGCGCTGCTGATCCTCTCCCCGGAAGGCCTGGGCGCCCTGAAAGCGGTGTTAAACAATCAGGTACAGCGCGCGATGAATCTGTTCTTCGGTTCGGTGCTGGCAACCATCTCTCTGACCGTACCGGTCGTGACCCTGATTGCCTTTTTAACCGGCAATGAGCTGCACTTTGGCCTCGGGTCGCCGGAGATGATCGTAATGGTTTCATCCCTGGTGCTGTGCCAGATCTCTTTCTCGACCGGACGCACCAACGTGCTCAACGGCGCGGCGCACCTGGCGCTCTTCGCCGCCTATCTGATGACCATTTTTGCCTGATTCACCTCCTCCGGCGGCGCGACGCGGACCGGGGGAGGATGCATAAAAAAGCCTGCCGGTTTTGCAACCGGCAGGCTTTTGTCATATCAGGGACCGCTACTTGCTGGTGTCCAGCTCGTCAAAGCCTTTAACCAGATCGTCGATAGCCTTCATTTGCTTGAGGAACGGCTCCAGCTTATCCAGCGGCAGCGCGGACGGGCCGTCGCATTTCGCATGTTCCGGGTCCGGGTGCGCTTCAATAAACAGGCCGGCGATACCGACCGCCATACCGGCACGCGCCAGTTCAGCAACCTGCGCACGGCGACCGCCGGAAGCAGCGCCAAACGGGTCGCGGCACTGCAGAGCGTGGGTGACGTCAAAGATAACCGGCGAGTTGTTGGAAGCTTTTTTCATCACCCCAAAGCCCAGCATATCAACAACCAGGTTGTCGTAGCCGAAGTTAGCGCCGCGGTCGCACAGAATAACCTTGTCGTTGCCGCCTTCAATAAACTTGTCGACGATGTTACCCATCTGGCCCGGGCTCACGAACTGCGGTTTCTTAACGTTGATCACCGCGCCAGTTTTCGCCATTGCTTCAACCAGGTCGGTCTGGCGGGCGAGGAACGCCGGCAGCTGAATCACGTCAACCACGTCGGCCACGGCCTGCGCCTGGCTGGCTTCATGAACGTCAGTGATGATTTTCACGCCGAAAGCCTGCTTCAGATCCTGGAAAATCTTCATCCCTTCTTCCAGACCCGGCCCGCGATAGGAGTGGATGGAAGAACGGTTGGCTTTATCAAAAGAGGCTTTGAACACATAAGGAATACCCAGCTTCTGCGTCACCGTCACGTAGTGTTCGCAGATACGCATCGCGAGATCGCGGGATTCCAGCACGTTCATCCCGCCAAACAGGACGAAAGGCAGGTCGTTTGCTACGTTGATATCACCAATGCTAACCACTTTTTGTTTCATAAGATCGCCTTATCAGGGTGTAACCGGAATCATTCCAGATAAATACGCGTCATACCTCAAAACCGCCTCAGCGCAGCGTATTTCGCGTATATCGACTAATGCAATGTAATTTGTTTGTGCGAAATCGTGTTGATTTGCGCGCGGATCATTTCGCTGATCGGGTCTTCAGGACACTGTTCGACGAAATAGTTCAGATCCAGCAGCGCAACGTGGTCGCACTCGAGCTGGGCGTATATCAGCCCGCGGTCGCGAATTTCGTACGGATCTTCCGGATTGAACTGCAGCAGCGCTTCGCTGGCGCGCAGGGCCAGCTCCATCTGCCGCTCTTCCATCAGCGCCGATTTTAAGGTGTCGAGCAGCTTGTGGATCACTTCCGCGTTATCCGCTTCATCAAGATCCTCATTGAACAGCTCGGCCACCGGGCTAATATTGCCCTTCAGCCACACTTCCAGCGTGTGCTCATTGAGCGTTTCCCCGTTGAACGGGTTAATCAGCCACATCTCTTCGCTGGTTTCAGGGTCCGCGCGCAGCAGCATCTGCGTCGGGAAAATCACCGGCACCACCGGCAGAGACATGCGCTGGGCAATCCACAGCACAATCGCCCCTAGCGAGGCGGCGCTCCCCTGACGGTTAATCAATACTTTATCGATCCACAGGGCATCGGAAAGCCGGTAGACGCCGTGGGAGTCTCTGAAGCCCCATTCATGATAGAAAAGCTCCAGCAGCCGCTCCAGCTGACGCTCCTGATCCCACGAGGTCGCGATCTCTTCCTGCGCCAGGCTCAGCAGCCGCTCCAGTTCGTCCTGCACGTAACCCGTTGGAAAGTCGTCGCGGATCAATTCAGAAATGAGGACCATTCCATCGCACAGTGGCGCTTTATTAAATTCGAAATCAGCTAGTGACCTCATGACTTACCCCAGTAACGGTGTTCTTGTGATGGCGAGTTGTATGATGATGAACAACACCACCAAAGCCAGCAGGAAGGCGATAAACCTGCTCTGCTGGCTGCGCGGACGCCGACGGCCCAGCGCGATAAAACCCAATGCGATGTAAATAATAACGCCAAATAGCTTCTCAGTCAGCCATGTGCCGTCTTCAGTAAACGGCAGATAGTGCGTTATTGCCATTAATCCGGCGCCGCTGAGAAAGAGTAGCGTGTCGCTGCAGTGCGGGACGATGCGTACCCAGCGGCGGTTAAGCCACGGGCTGCCGCTGTAGCTCCACCAGTAGCGTAACGCGAACAGGCTGACCGACACGACCACCGCCGCAATATGCAGATACAGCACTGCGGTAAACAGATTCATACGCCAACCTTCTTATCCATAGCCGGAAAACGTCCTAACGTCAGGCGCTCGTTATCGCCGTAATCGCGGCAGGTCACCACGTCGAGATATCCCGCATCGTGGAACAGGCCGCGCACCGCGGCGCCCTGCTTCCAGCCGTGCTCCAGCAGCATTAAGCCGTCAGGGGTCAGGAAGCGACGCCCTTCGCGAATGATGTGCGCCAGATCGGCAAGACCGCTATCGGCGGCAACAAGCGCCGTTTTCGGCTCGAAGCGAACGTCGCCCTGCGCAAGATGCGGGTCGGTTTCGTCGATATAGGGCGGGTTGCTGACGATGATTTCAAACTGCTGGCCCGCCAGCGCGCTGAACCAGTTGCTCTGCAGCACCCTCACGTTGGTGATGGCAAGCTGAGCCGCGTTGCGCGCGGCTAACGCGGCGGCATCGGGCATAAAATCGACCGCCGTCACTCGGCAGTCCGGACGCTCGCTGGCCAGCGCCAGCGCAATCGCGCCGGTGCCGGTGCCTAAATCGAGGATCCGACACGGCGTCGCCGGCAGTCGCGCCAGCGCCTGCTCGACCAGACACTCGGTGTCGGGACGCGGGATCAGGGTCGCCGGCGACACCAGCAGCGGCAGCGACCAGAATTCGCGCTGACCGACCAGGTGCGCGATCGGCTCGCCGCGCTGACGGCGGCTCAGCAGCGCCTCCAGTTCGGCCAGTTGGTCGTCGGTCAGCGCCGTTTCGCCAAAGGCGAGGAGGTAAGTCCGCGCCCTGCCGGTCACGTGTCCCAGCAGGATCTCCGCGTCGCGGCGTGGGCTTTCGCTGTCGCTCAGTCGGGCAATCGCCTGCGCCAGCCACTGTTGAAAAATCATCATTCCTGCTCGGAAAGCGCTGCCAGCTGGTCGGCCTGGTACTCCTGGACAATCGGCTCAATGAGCATATCCAGCTTACCTTCCATCGTTTCATCCAGGCGGTAGAGCGTCAGATTGATGCGGTGGTCAGTCACGCGGCCCTGCGGGAAGTTATAGGTACGGTTACGATCGCTACGATCGCCGCTGCCCAGCAGGTTACGCCGGGTAGACGCTTCCGCCTGCTGACGCTTGGCCACTTCGGCAGCGCGAATGCGCGAGCCCAGTACCGACAGCGCCTTGGCCTTGTTCTTGTGCTGAGAGCGTTCGTCCTGACACTCAACGACGATACCGGTCGGCAAGTGGGTAATACGAATTGCGGAATCGGTGGTGTTAACGTGCTGCCCGCCCGCCCCAGAGGAACGGAAGGTGTCGATACGCAGGTCGGCCGGGTTGATGTCCGGCATTTCGGCTTCCGGCAGCTCCGGCATCACCGCGACGGTACAGGCGGAGGTGTGGATACGCCCCTGCGATTCGGTCGCCGGTACGCGCTGCACGCGGTGGCCGCCGGACTCGAACTTCAGCCGGCCGTAGACGCCGTCGCCGCTGATTTTGGCAATCACTTCTTTATAGCCGCCGTGCTCGCCTTCGTTGGCGCTGAGGATCTCAACGCGCCAGCGGCGGGCTTCCGCGTAGCGGCTGTACATGCGGAACAGATCCCCGGCAAACAGCGCCGCTTCGTCTCCGCCGGTACCGGCGCGAACTTCGACAAAGGCGTTACGCTCATCGTCGGGATCTTTCGGCAGCAGCAGAACCTGCAGCTGCTGCTCCATCTCTTCGCTCTTATCTTTCGCGTCGCGCAGCTCTTCCTGCGCCATTTCGCGCATCTCCGGATCGTCGAGCATCATCTGGGCGGTTTCAATATCATCCTGCACCTGACGCCATTCGGTATAACAGCGCGCAACGTCGCTCAGCTGCGCGTACTCGCGCGACAGCGCGCGGAATCGATCCTGATCGGCGATGGTCGCAGCATCCCCCAGCAGCGCCTGAACTTCCTCATGGCGTTCGTACAGAGCTTCCAGTTTGGCAACAATAGAAGGCTTCATAGGTGTGAATTAACCCTGTCCTGAAAAAAGAGAGAAATGGCGCTATTCCAGCCCGAGGCTGTTGCGCAGAATATGCAGACGTTCATCGTCCCCGTCACGGGCAGCCTGCTGAAGAGATTTGGTTGGCGCGTGGATCAGGCGGTTGGTCAACTTGCGCGCCAGGTCCTGCATGATTTCCTGGGCATCGCCGCCCTGCTCCAGCGCCGCCAGCGCTTTCAGCGTCAGCTCCTCGCGGACCTGTTCGGACTGGGAGCGATATTCGCGGATAGTCTCGCTGGCGCTCTGGGCGCGCAGCCAGGCCATAAATTCGCTGGTTTCCTGCTCGACGATCGATTCTGCCTGTACCGCGGCGGCTTTACGCTGCGCCAGGTTGTGCTGAATGATGTTTTGCAGGTCGTCGACGCTGTAGAGGTAGGCGTTCGCCAGCTTGCCCACTTCCGGCTCGACGTCGCGGGGCACCGCGATATCGACCAGCAGCATCGGCTGATTGCGGCGCGCCTTCAGCGCACGCTCCACCATCCCTTTGCCAATAATCGGCAGCGGGCTGGCGGTGGAAGTAATAATGATATCGGCCTCTTTCAGCCGCTCATCGATGTCGCTCAGGGCGATAACCTCAGCGCCGACCTCATCCGCCAGCGCCTGGGCGCGTTCGCGGGTGCGGTTGGCAATGACCATTTTGCGCACGTGGTGCTCCCGCAGATGGCGGGCCACCAGCTCGATGGTCTCCCCGGCACCGACCAGCAGCACGGTCACGCTGGAGAGCGATTCAAAGATTTGTCGCGCCAGCGTACAGGCGGCGAACGCAACGGAGACCGCGCTGGCGCCGATGTCCGTTTCGGTGCGCACGCGCTTAGCCACGGAGAACGACTTCTGGAACATGCGCTCCAGCTCGCTGACGTTGAGATGTCCGCGGCTGGAGTCCGCAAAGGCTTTTTTAACCTGGCCGAGGATCTGCGGTTCGCCGAGCACCAGCGAATCCAGGCCGCTGGCGACGCGCATCAGATGGCTGACCGCATCGTTATCCTGGTGCCAGTAGAGGCTGTTTCGCAGATCGTCTTCATTAAGATGGTGGTAATCACACAGCCAGCGGATGAGCACTTCCTGCAGATTATCCTGCTCCTCAACGCTGAGATAGAGCTCCGTGCGGTTACAGGTCGACAGCACCACACCTCCCTGCACCATTGGCTGAGCCAGCAAGCTCTCCAGCGCCTCATCGAGCGTGTCCGGCGAAAACGTTACGCGTTCTCGCAGCGCTACCGGAGCTGTTTTGTGATTAATGCCAAGAGCTAAAAGGGTCATTGTGAGGGAGTAGTACCAGCGTTGCTAAGGTTAGTCTGAGCGCATCATACAGGATGCGCGGAATCAATAAAAGAGACGCTCCCCTTTTGGAGTAATAGCCAATGCGTAACAGCCACTAACGGTAATTTTTTGATTTCAGACAATTTGAACGTAGACGCTACCGCCGGGCAACGCTAGCATTAAGAGTTATTATTGTAACCCGCTACACAAATCGTGTGCGTATTCACTCTTCGCCGGATTTCGCTGTAGACATCAAGGATTTGTCATCATTATGAATCGACTGCTCCGCCTGTTGCCCCTGGCAAGCCTGGTCCTGACCGCCTGTACCCTCAACGCCCCGAAAGGCCCCGGTAAAAGCCCGGACTCACCGCAGTGGCGTCAGCACCAGCAGGATGTCCGCAATCTTAGCCAGTTCCAGACCCGCGGCGCCTTTGCCTGGCTTTCCGACGAGCAAAAGGTTTACGCCCGTTTCTTCTGGCAGCAGACCGGTGAGGATCGCTATCGCCTGCTGCTGACCAACCCGCTGGGCAGTACCGAGCTGTCGCTGACCGCACAGCCGGGCGGCGTGACGCTGATCGATAACAAGGGTCAGACCTATACCGCAACCGACGCGGAAGAGATGATTGGCCGCCTGACCGGGATGCCCATCCCGCTGAACAGCCTGCGCCAGTGGATCGTCGGCCTGCCGGGCGATGCCACCGACTACACCCTCGATCAGCAGTATCGTCTGAGTACCCTTAACTATACGCAAAACGGCAAAACCTGGCGCGTCACTTACGGCGGATATACCAGCGATACTACGCCATCGCTGCCGGCCAATATGGAGCTCAACAACGGCAGTCAGCGCATCAAGCTGAAAATGGATAACTGGATTGTGAAATGATGACCCGCTGGCCCTCTCCCGCGAAGCTGAACCTGTTTTTGTATATTACCGGGCAGCGCGCTGACGGTTATCACCAGCTGCAGACGCTGTTCCAGTTTCTCGACTATGGCGACACGTTAACTATTGAGGCGCGCGACGACGGCGAGCTGCGCCTGCTGACGCCGGTGGACGGCGTGCCGAATGAAGAGAATTTGATTATTCGCGCCGCCAGGCTGCTGATGCAGGCGGCGGCAGAACGCGGGCGGCTGCCCTCCGGCAGCGGTGCCGATATCAGCATTGAGAAGCGCCTGCCGATGGGCGGCGGGCTGGGCGGCGGCTCGTCCAACGCCGCCACGGTGCTGGTGGCGCTGAATCAGCTTTGGGGCTGCGGGCTATCGGAAGACCAGCTGGCGACGCTTGGGCTGCAGCTCGGCGCCGATGTGCCGGTTTTCGTCCGCGGTCATGCGGCCTTTGCCGAAGGCATTGGCGAAATTCTGACCCCGGTCGAACCGCCGGAAAAGTGGTACCTCGTCGCCCACCCAGGGGTCAGTATTCCGACTCCGGTCATCTTTCGCGACCCCGAGCTACCACGAGACACCCCGATCAGGCCAATAAATACGTTGCTAAAATGTGAATTTCGCAATGATTGCGAGGTTATCGCAAGAAAACGTTTTCGCGAGGTTGATGCGGCGCTTTCCTGGCTGTTAGAATATGCGCCGTCGCGCCTGACTGGCACAGGAGCGTGTGTCTTTGCTGAATTTGACACCGAATCTGCCGCTCGCCAGGTGCTGGAGAAAGCCCCGGAATGGCTACAAGGCTTTGTTGCGCGAGGAGTTAACATCTCGCCGCTCAGGCTAGCCCTACCCTAAGTTGCTCCGTTTTAAGCGTGAGTAACGATAAGTACGCCGGGCAAATTGAGTTACGGTGACAACGTCACCCTGTTCCAGACGTTGCATCGTTCTCTTTAAATACACCGCCTGGATGAAACGGCGCCGCCGCACAGTTTTTGGCCCTTTTCATCCACCACTGGACGCATGCCTGAGGTTCTTCTCGTGCCTGATATGAAGCTTTTTGCTGGTAACGCCACCCCGGAACTAGCACAACGTATTGCCAACCGCCTGTACACTTCTCTTGGCGACGCCGCTGTAGGTCGTTTTAGCGACGGCGAAGTCAGCGTACAAATCAATGAAAACGTACGCGGTGGTGATATTTTCATCATCCAGTCCACTTGTGCTCCCACCAACGACAACCTGATGGAATTGGTTGTTATGGTTGATGCCCTGCGTCGCGCTTCGGCGGGTCGTATCACCGCTGTTATTCCTTACTTCGGCTATGCTCGTCAGGACCGCCGCGTTCGTTCCGCCCGTGTGCCAATCACTGCTAAAGTGGTTGCGGACTTCCTGTCCAGCGTTGGCGTTGACCGCGTACTGACCGTTGACCTGCACGCTGAACAGATCCAAGGCTTCTTCGACGTTCCGGTTGATAACGTATTCGGCAGCCCAATCCTGCTGGAAGATATGCTGCAGCTGAATCTGGATAACCCAATCGTGGTTTCTCCGGACATCGGCGGCGTCGTGCGCGCCCGCGCTATCGCCAAACTGCTGAACGATACCGATATGGCAATCATCGACAAACGTCGTCCGCGCGCTAACGTCTCCCAGGTGATGCATATCATCGGCGACGTGGCAGGCCGCGACTGCGTCATGGTTGACGACATGATCGATACCGGCGGCACGCTGTGCAAAGCAGCAGAAGCGCTGAAAGAACGTGGTGCAAAACGCGTCTTTGCTTACGCCACTCACCCGATTTTCTCCGGCAACGCTATCCAGAACATTAAAAACTCTGTGATTGATGAATTCGTCGTCTGCGATACCATCCCGCTGGCGCCAGAAATCAAAGCCCTGGAAAAAGTTCGTACCCTGACGCTGTCCGGTATGCTGGCAGAAGCGATTCGTCGTATCAGCAACGAAGAATCTATCTCTGCTATGTTCGAGCATTAATCGAGCCAGGCCAAAGAAACCCGCTAAGGCGGGTTTTTTTGTCTCTGAGCCGTTTATTCTTCCACAAAATCATTCGGCATGCGTCAAGGCGGCAAGTGAATGAATCCCCTGGAGCGTACAGGCAGTACGTGACCGGGATAAATGAACCCAGCCAACAAAGAGGCTTCCCGAAGGATGACGTGGAAATGACCAATGCCTCCTTCACCTGCCATTTAGTTGACAGATGATGCGCCCATGGATGAAACATTATCGTGAACAGATTATTTTCCTCACACGTGATGCCTTTCCGCGCCCTCATCGACGCCTGCTGGAAAGAAAAATATACCGTTTCGCGCTTCACTCGCGACCTGATTGCCGGGATAACGGTGGGGATTATTGCGATCCCGCTGGCAATGGCGCTGGCAATTGGCAGCGGCGTAGCGCCGCAGTATGGACTCTATACCTCCGCCGTAGCCGGGATCATCATCGCCCTGACCGGCGGCTCGCGCTTTAGCGTTTCCGGGCCGACCGCCGCCTTTGTGGTGATCCTCTACCCGGTATCGCAGCAGTTTGGCCTCGCCGGGCTGCTGGTCGCGACGCTGATGTCCGGCATTTTTTTAATTCTCTTCGGCCTCGCCCGCTTCGGCCGGCTGATTGAATATATCCCGCTCTCGGTGACCCTCGGGTTCACCTCAGGTATCGGTATTACTATCGGTACCATGCAGATTAAAGACTTCCTTGGCCTGCAGATGGCGCACGTGCCGGAGCACTATTTGCAGAAAGTCTCCGCGCTGATTATGGCGCTGCCAACGGTCAACGTTGGCGACGCCGCGATTGGCATCGTGACGCTCGCTATTCTGATCCTCTGGCCGCGCCTTGGGATCCGCCTGCCGGGCCATCTTCCCGCGCTGCTGGCGGGCTGCGCGGTGATGGCGATCGTCACCCTGCTGGGCGGCCACGTCGCGACCATCGGCTCTCAGTTCCACTACACGCTCGCCGACGGCAGCCAGGGAAGCGGCATTCCGCAGCTGCTGCCGCAGCTGGTGCTGCCCTGGGATATGCCGGGCTCTGATTTCACCCTCAGTTGGGCCTCGCTGCAGGCGCTGCTGCCGGCGGCGTTCTCCATGGCCATGCTCGGCGCCATTGAGTCGCTGCTGTGCGCGGTGGTGCTGGATGGTATGACCGGCACCAAGCATAAGGCGAACAGCGAGCTGATCGGTCAGGGTCTGGGCAATATCGTCGCGCCTTTCTTCGGCGGCATTACCGCGACCGCGGCGATTGCCCGCTCGGCGGCCAACGTGCGCGCCGGGGCGACCTCGCCGGTTTCTGCGGTGATCCATGCGCTGCTGGTGATTATGGCGCTGCTGATCCTCGCCCCGCTGCTCTCCTGGCTACCGCTGTCGGCGATGGCGGCGCTGCTGCTGATGGTGGCGTGGAATATGAGCGAAGCGCACAAGGTAGTGAATTTGCTGCGCTATGCGCCGAAGGACGACATCGTGGTCATGCTGATGTGCATGTCGCTGACGGTGCTGTTTGATATGGTCATCGCGATCAGCGTTGGCATCGTACTGGCTTCGCTGCTGTTTATGCGCCGTATCGCCCGCATGACGCGCCTGGCACCGGTCAACGTCGACGTACCCGACGACGTGCTGGTGCTGCGGGTTATCGGCCCGCTGTTCTTCGCCGCCGCCGAGGGGCTATTTAACGATCTGGAAACGCGTATTGAGGGTAAGCGGATCGTGGTGCTGAAATGGGATGCGGTGCCGGTGCTGGATGCCGGTGGCCTGGATGCCTTCCAGCGCTTCGTGAAAAAGCTGCCGGAAGGCTGTGAGCTGCGGGTGTCTAATCTTGAGTTTCAGCCGCTGCGTACCCTGGCACGCGCCGGAGTCCAGCCCATTGCCGGACGCCTGAGCTTCTACCCCGATCGCAACGCCGCGCTGGCAGATGTTTAACTAGCGGGATGCGGGCGTTCGCGCCTGCATCATCACCCCTATCGCCTGCTGGAGCCAGCCGAGCACCGGCGGCGTCATCCACGTCCCCTTCATCAGATGCGGTTCGCACTCCATCGCGTGGCGAAACTTTTGCTGAGTCTGCGGGCTGGTTCCGGCATACGACTGGAACAGCTCCAGCCACTGCCGCGCCAGCTTTTGCCCGGCCTCGGATGCCGGATCGGTCTGCTCAGCGCAGGCCTGATGCAGCGCCGATACCAGCCCCGGCCACTCCATCAGCCGATCGAAATAGTGCTCACGGGTAAACGCCAGCTCGTCGGCGTTGAGATAGCGCGCCCAGATCGCGAGCTTGCTTTGCGCAAAGGCGTGAGTAATGTAGTCCACAATCTCGGGTGTAATGCCGGTTTGCGCGCGCATTTGCGGTTCCGTAGCGTGCATCTCATTGAGCCGGGTGAGAAATTCCGGTCGCCCGGCGGTATCAAGCTCCAGACGCTCCATCCAGCGGGTGGCCAGCGCCACCGCCGACGGCGAGTCAGGCGGGCAGCTCTCCTGCATCAGCCGCTGCGCTTCAATAACCAGCGCCTGCCAGATTTGATTGCGCTGTTCATCCTGCTCGGCGAACGGCAGCGTTTGTAACTCCTGCGGACTAAACCAACGATCGTACATTTTCATAAGCTCCAGGGTCTGTAGCCAGGACTCCAGACAGGGTTCACGGCCGCTACCCAGTTCGTCGCGGAGCAGCACCAGCCTTTCGCGCAGCGTTGAGATAGTGCGCAGCTGCGTATCGAGGGTGGTGATTTGCTGCACCAGCAGATCGGATAACGAAAGCGAACCGCAATCGAGATGCTCCTTGATAGCAGCGAGCTCCAGCCCGGCCTGTGCCAGCGCCTTAATCATATGCAGCCGCTGAACGGCCGCCAGATCGTATAGCCGATAACCCGCCGCGCTTCTGGCCGAAGGCGTCAGCAGCCCGGTTTGTTCATAGTGATGTAGCGTACGGACGGTCATTCCGGCGCGTTTCGCCAGCTCCCCCACCTGAATTAACATGACTGCTCCTTTTGTCTGCCAGTGGCGCTACTCTGCTGCCTGACGTTACGTCAGGGTCAAGCAAAGAGTTTATCAACAGGGCAACAATATCAGCGGGGCGGTCATTGCAGGAGTAAAATAAGCAGGAGTAATATAGTCAGCCAGCCGTTAGGATGATGGCTGGCTGCAGAGCGGATACGTTGACAAAATTGCACCCGTCTGGCGACAGGTGCAAGCAACGGACTGACTTAGCTGTGGCGGTGCTGGTCGCGACGGCAGCGTTTGTCGTAGTGGCGCACCCACCAGTATCTGTCGCCAACCTGTTCATGGCCGCCGATACGCGCGCCAGCAAGCCAGAGAACGGCACCGACGAAGATGCTGAGAATCGCGCCGTGCGCGAAAAACTGCGGCAGGTCAAGCTGCGGGAGCTGGTTTAAAATGGAGTAGCCGACGCCAACAACCATGACGACCAACCCTAAACCCATCAGTACATTACCGAGTAACGAAGCGTTTCTGCGTTTCATATGTCACCTCCGGAACCTTGGGTTGCCTAAGAATATCCTCAGAACTTATAGGTGTAGTATAGACAATGGGCAGAAGATTGATTGCGTTGGCGATCACATTAGCGAACATCAAACCAACAAAAGTTTACAAATAACCTACTGAACAACATCAAATTCTAATGGTTCACCGGAGAAATTACCGTGCCGATAGCGCTGCGCTGGCAGAATTTTGTCAAGCGCGCTCGCAGACAGTACACTACGCGCCAGAGAACGACCCATGCAGGATATAAAAGTGACGATAAAACTGATTGTCGGCCTGGCTAACCCCGGTGCGGAGTACGCGGCGACACGCCATAACGCGGGCGCCTGGTATGTAGACCTCCTGGCCGACCGCCACCGCGCCCCGCTGCGCGAAGAGAGCAAATTCTACGGCTACACCTCACGGATTAACTTTGCCGGCGAGGATGTGCGCCTGCTGGTGCCGACCACCTTTATGAATCTCAGCGGTAAAGCCGTGGCGGCGATGGCCACCTTTTACCGGATTAATCCCGACGAGATTCTGGTCGCGCACGATGAGCTGGATTTACCGCCAGGCGTGGCGAAATTTAAGCTCGGCGGCGGCCACGGCGGGCATAACGGCCTGAAAGATATCATCAGCAAACTGGGCAACAACCCGAACTTTCACCGCTTACGCGTCGGAATCGGCCATCCGGGCGATAAAAACAAAGTTGTCGGTTTTGTGTTAGGTAAACCGCCGCTTAGCGAGCAGAAACTGATAGATGAAGCCGTTGATGAAGCCGCGCGCTGCACGGAAGTCTGGCTGAAAGAAGGTCTGACCAAAGCAACCAACCGTTTACACGCATTTAAAGCGCAATAACCGGCCGACGTGCGGAATTTTTGCCGCACACCGTGTATAATAGGCAAAGCTATTTACTTTTCTACAATCTGCTCAATGTAACAGGTTGATTATCCAAAGATTAAGGTGATTTAAATCATGGGATTCAAATGCGGTATCGTCGGTTTGCCCAACGTCGGCAAGTCCACCCTGTTCAATGCGCTCACCAAAGCGGGTATTGAAGCGGCCAACTTCCCCTTCTGTACTATTGAGCCGAACACCGGTGTCGTACCGATGCCCGATCCGCGTCTGGATAAGCTGGCCGAAATCGTTAAACCGCAGCGCATCCTGCCGACTACCATGGAATTCGTCGACATCGCGGGCCTGGTAAAAGGCGCATCCAAAGGCGAAGGCCTGGGCAACCAGTTCCTGACCAACATCCGCGAAACCGAAGCTATCGGCCACGTGGTGCGTTGTTTTGAGAACGACAACATCATCCACGTGAACAACAAAGTGGACCCGGCTGACGATATCGAGGTTATCAACACCGAGCTGGCGCTGTCCGATCTTGACACCTGCGAACGCGCCATTCACCGCGTACAGAAAAGGGCAAAAGGCGGCGATAAAGACGCGAAAGCTGAACTGGTCGCGCTGGAAAAATGCCTGCCGCAGCTCGAAAACGCCGGCATGCTGCGCGCGCTGGCGCTGACGGACGAAGATAAAGCGGCCATCAAATACCTGAGCTTCCTGACCCTGAAGCCAACCATGTACATCGCCAACGTCAACGAAGACGGCTTCGAGAACAACCCGTACCTCGATAAAGTCCGCGAAATCGCTGCCGCCGAAGGCTCAGTAGTGGTTGCCGTGTGCGCCGCCGTTGAATCCGATATCGCGGAACTTGACGACGCTGACCGCGATGAGTTCATGGCCGAACTGGGCATCGAGGAGCCGGGCCTGAACCGCGTTATCCGCGCCGGCTACGAGCTGCTGAACCTGCAGACCTACTTCACCGCCGGTGTTAAAGAAGTCCGCGCGTGGACCATCCCTGTCGGCGCGACCGCACCGCAGGCGGCGGGTAAAATCCACACCGACTTCGAAAAAGGCTTTATCCGCGCTCAAACTATCGCCTATGAAGACTTTATCGCTTACAAAGGCGAACAGGGTGCTAAAGAAGCCGGTAAGATGCGCGCCGAAGGCAAGGATTACATCGTTAAAGATGGCGACGTCATGAACTTCCTGTTCAACGTCTAATTAAAGTCTGTTGTCTCATGAGGTTTCAACGAATCTCATGAAAATCACAAAACACTATAAAATCCACGCAATTGCGTGGATTTTTCATTTCATAATGTCTCAACTCATCTCGTAAAAACGCTGTCAAAAATGAGTACATTGATGAGTACAACATTCTTCCATCTTCATTTTAAGTGAGTACAATAGCGGTATAAGAAATAGACAAGGACTCGCTATGCTCACTGATACGCAATGCCGCACTGCTAAGCCGAAAGAAAAACTCTATCGACTCAATGACTTCAATGGTCTCTACCTCGAAGTGAAACCCAACGGCAAAAAGGCATGGCGCTATCGGTTTAAACTCAACGGCAAATCCAGCATGTTCGCGTTGGGTGAGTACCCAACGGTCAAACTTGCCGAAGCTCGCGAAAAATGTGAGCAAGCGCGTAAACAAGTCGCGAATGGAGTTAGCCCGACACAGGCTCGCCAGTTAGATAAGATCCGCAAGGTCAACGACGCATCCAACACCTTTGAGCTGATCGCTAAAGAGTGGTTGCAGATGAAAGACTGGGCCGAAATCACCAAAACGCGGCGACTGGATATGCTTGAACGTGTGGTTTTTCCCGCCATCGGTAAGCTCCCTGTCAGAGAGATTGTAAGTATCCCACCAAAACGGCCCATTCACTTTTAGAGATCTTCCGACATACTGATTATGTCACCTGAGGAGATCGCTATGCGTAAGATCCGATTCACCGAGCACCAGATCATCGCCGTCCTGAAA
>NZ_CACSIS010000018.1:0-120997 GCF_902705905.1 Klebsiella sp. 18074
AAAGCATGAAGTTGAAGAGAGCCAGCTCCCTCTAAAAGAGGTGTGAAGGGAAGGCTCTCAGAGTCTGGACTTAGTACGCCCCTATGGGGCGTTTTCAATGCCACCTGCTATGCAGGTGGTTTTTTACTTCCAGATCCTAAACGTATCGTCTCCCCCGCCGTCGGGCTGCTCCGCTTTTTTTGGCTTCTGAGACGATAGCGCATACCAGTCAACGTGGCGGGTCAGCAGCATCAGCGCGCTTAGCGCCAGCAGCAGTACGCCGGTCCCAAGCAGCAGCGCGCTATCTTCCGAACGCAGCAGCATCCACATAACGCTATCCAGCAATAATAGCGCACAGACGAAGAGCAAGCTGTTGCGCCATCCTTTCAGCACGGCGTGCAGATACACGGCGTTGATCAGCGCGCCAATGGCGCTGGCGGCAATCCACGATGGCGTAAAGCCAATATGTTCCGAGAGCGCCAGCAACACCAGGTAGAACATCACCAGCGACAGGCCAACCAGCAGATACTGCAGCGGATGCAGGCGGTACATCGTTAAGCTTTCGAAAACAAAGAAAGCCATAAAAGTTAGCGCAATCAAAAGGATGGCATATTTAGTCGCCCGATCGGTCAGCTGATATTGATCGGCTGGCGTGGTGACGTTTACGTTGAAAGCCGGCAGCTCTCGCCACTCAATCTCCCTATCGTCCACAAAGAACCTGGACATATTGTTGGCAAACCAGCTGCTTTGCCAGCGGGCGCGATAGCCAGAAGCGCTGACCTCGCGGCTAACGGGAAGAAAATCGCCAAGAAAACCGGGATGCGCCCAGTTGCTTGCCAGCTGCAGCTCGCTATTGCGCCCAACGGGCACCACCGAAAAGCTTCCCGTTCCGTTCAGGTTGAGGGTGAACGCAAGGTCCAACGTTTTCTGCTGCGCCGACAGCGGCGGCAGCGGCATATGAATCCCCTCTCCGCTGCCGCTGAGGCCCAGCCCAGGCTCCACGGGCAGCGTCTCGCCGCCGAACTCCGGCGCGTTAATCGCGCCAATTCCTCGCGCATCGCTGACGCCGACCACCACAAAGGGCCTGCCCAGCGTAATATTATCTTTTTTGAGTTCAGCCAGGCGGGAGGTATCAAACTGCGCCCTGATCCCAAGCGTGTTGTGCCAGATTTGGCCCTCATAAATGCCTATCTGTCGGGATTCCACGTTCTGCTTGCCGCTTATCGCCAGCAATTCCGGTAGCCAGTAGTGCACCCAGGTCTGCTGATACTCAACCTCTTTTTTATCTTCAAGACGGGTCAACGTCTCGGTGACCGGGATTGCGATCAGCGGCCCGGTCAGCTTTTGCGCGCCGCTGGTGCTTTTCTCCAGCGCATCAACAACATCGCTACGATAGTCCGCCCGCTCGACAATCAGCTGCCGGACCATCATCAGGGGGATAGATAACAACACGATGCACCCCAGCAGGGTGCTCATTTTCCAGAATAGCGGTGATTTCAACATAGCGTCCTCCTCAGTGAAGCGCTCACCTTAGCCGGGCTATGTGGGGGGAGTTTGAAGCTATGTGAAGGGACGGTGAAGTATCAGCACGGCGCGCACTCCGCCCTGCGGGCGATTGCTGAGCTGAATATCGCCCTGATGCAGCCGCGCCACTTCGCGGACGAAAGCCAGCCCCAGGCCGCTGCTTTTCTGGCCGTTCTCGCGCGGTAGCGAATAGAAACGTTCGAAGATGCGTCCGAGCGCATAATCCGGGATGCCGCTGCCGCTATCGCTGACGGTCAGCGCCAGGCCCGCCTGCTGCTGCTCTGCGCTCATGACGATCTCCCCTTGCGCAGGGGTAAAATCAATGGCGTTATCCAGCAGATTGCCCAAGGACTGCGCCAGCAGCTCGCCGTCGGCCTCCGCCGTCAGGTCGCTCTCCTGCCAGCGTAAGCGGATTTTCTTTACCGCCAGTACCGCCTCGCGCTCCTCGGCTAAGCGACGGAAAAGGCTATCAATTGCGAGCGGCTCAAGGGCGATCTCCAGCCGGTTCTCCAGCCTTGCCTGGCGTAACAGCTTTTCAATCAGCAACTGCATCCGCGCATTCTGCGTCAGGATATTGCCGGTAAAACGTGCGGCGATCTCCGCCGGGGGCCCTTCACGCAGGATCTCTGCGGCGCCTCGAATAGCGGCCAGCGGACTTTTCAGCTCATGCGTCAGGGCGTGAACGTAGTTTTCAATGGTGTTCTTACCCTCCAGCTTGACGCGCATGCTTTCCAGCGCCAGCGCCAGCTTGCGTAGCTCGCTGCTGCCAACGTCCGGCAGCGGAAGCGGCCGGTCGGCCGTCACCGAATCGGCGTAGCGCACCAGCTTGCCGATCGAGAAGTTGATCCACCAGACCATCAGCGAGCCTACCAACAGCGCGATCCCCAGCAGCGCCCCGCCGGCCCAGAGCATTCGCCGTTCGCTGCGCTTAATCACCGGCGCCATCGCCTGGTTGGGTTTACTGACGCTCAGCACCCCAATAATACGGCCGCCATCGGTGACCGGTGCAGCGACGTACATCACCGAACTGCCCGCGTCGTTAGGGTCGGCCAGGGTGCTGCGCGCGCCGTACTGGCCGCGCAGGGTCAGCCACACGTCATTCCAGCGGGAATAGTCCTGCCCCACCGCTTCTCCCGCCGAATCGAATACCACCTTGCCCTTCTCATCGGTCAGATAGACGCGATACTCGTTACGCGTTTTGCTGATGCCCGCGATATTCGCCTCGATCGGCCGCTGATGCAGCGTCTGAAACGCCTTGGCCAGGCGCCCATGCTGCGGCTGAGCGGAAAGCAGATCTTCTCGCGCCAGCTCCGCCAGCAGCGTGGCGGTATCAATCAGCGTACCTTCCGTCGCCCGGCGTACCCCAGGTTTGATTTCCTGAACGAAAATGAAAAGCACGAACCATGCCGCAATCGCGACAATCAGAAAGTAGCCCAGCAGCAGCCGCATGCCGATACGCATCAGGTGCCTCCCAGGCTATATCCCATGCCGCGATGCGTATTAACCGGTGAGAGGTGGGGATTGACCTCGCGCAGCTTTGCGCGCAGGGTTTTGATATGCGTATCAACGGTGCGGTCAAAGCTTTCATGCGCATCCCCCCACACCGCGTCCATCAGCTGCTGGCGGGAAAAGACCCGCCCCGGCGAGCGCAGGAGCGTTTTTAGCAGCAGGAATTCATAGCGCGTCAGGGTTAACGGCTGGCCGCACCAGGTGACCCGCGCCGCGGCCTCATTGAGCTGAAATTCGCCCACCTGCAGCACTGCGCCAGAAGCCGCAAACTTTTGCACCCGCCGCAGAACGGTCCGCACCCGGGCGCACACTTCGCGCGGCGAGAAGGGCTTCGCGATGTAGTCATCGGCGCCTATTTCAAGGCCCAGCAGCTTATCCACCTCTTCGCCACGGGCGGTGAGAAACAGGACCGGGAGCGTCGGATAGCGGCCCAGCAGCTGACGGCACAGCTCAAAGCCGCTGATGTCGGGCAGGCCCACGTCCAGAATGGCCAGGTCCGGCATCCGGTGGCGAGCGGCATCGAGCGCGGGCAGCCCACGCTCAAAAACGCTCACCACAAAGCCTTCCTGCTGGAGCATGTAGACAAGCGTGTCGGCAATACTCTGCTCATCCTCCACCAACCAGATCTGCGGCTGCTGCATCGTCGTTCCCTGTTATTTATTCCACGGCATGATCGGCACGGCGCTGATCGCATTCTTCGGCGATCCGTCAACGACCTTATCGGAATAGCTCATGTAGATCAGGGCGTTGCGCTTGTTATCGTAAAAACGGACGACCTGCAGCTTTTTAAACACCAGCGAAGTGCGTTTCTGGAACACAACGTCTCCCTGCGACTTGCCGTTTTTGATCTTATCGGTCACTTCAATCGGCCCAACCTGCTGGCAGGAGATCGCCGCGTCAGAGGTGTCTTCAGCCAGCCCCAGACCGCCCTTAATGCCGCCGGTTTTCGCCCGGCTGATATAGCAGGTCACGTTCTGCACGTCCGGATCGTCAAAGGCTTCAACGACGATCTTATGGTCCGGGCCGAAGAATTTGAAGACGGTATCTACCGAGCCAATCTGTTCCGCCTGAGCCGCCTGGCCGCCGGCCAGTAAAAGCAGTCCGATCATTAACTTCTTGTATTTCATATTGTTACCATTTTTTAGAATTTCCCCGAGCGCTGATTATCTGCTCAATGGAAAAGGTTTATAGATCACAGCTTTACAAAAAGTGCGGGATATTCGCTGACAAATCGCATTTAAAAGCAAAAAAAACACTGAATGCTAAAACATCAAAAAATGCTATTATCCGCTACCTTAGTAGCAGGCACCTAAGTTTAAGGATGAGGACATTTTATGGATCAAGCAGGGATTATTCGCGATCTCCTTAGCTGGCTGGAAGGTCACCTGGATCAGCCGCTGTCGTTGGACAATGTGGCAGCGAAGGCTGGTTATTCCAAGTGGCATTTGCAAAGAATGTTCAAAGACGTGACCGGCCATGCCATAGGTGCCTATATCCGCGCGCGCCGTTTATCAAAATCGGCGGTGGCTCTACGCCTGACCGCGCGTCCGATCCTCGACATTGCGCTACAGTACCGCTTCGACTCTCAGCAGACCTTTACCCGGGCGTTTAAAAAACAGTTCTCCCTGACGCCTGCGCTCTACCGCCGCTCCCCTGACTGGAGCGCTTACGGTATGCGCCCTCCCCTACGCCTGGGCGAATTCACCATGCCGCAGCATGAGTTTATCACCCTGAGCAATACGCCGCTGATTGGCGTGACCCAGAGCTATACCTGTAAGCTGGAGGAGATCTCTGATTTCCGTAGCCAGATGCGCGTGCAGTTCTGGCGGGATTTCCTCGGCAATTCGACGTCGATTCCGCCCACCCTTTACGGCCTGCATGAGCCGCGCCCAAGTCTTGAGAAAGATGACGAGCAGGAGGTCTTCTATACCACGGCCGTAACGCCGGAGATGGCCAACGGTCTCCTGCACAATTCGCATCCGATCGCCCTGGAAGGCGGTGAGTACGTGATGTTCATCTATGAAGGATTAGGGATCGGGCTGCAGGAGTTTATCCTGACGGTGTACGGCACCTGTATGCCGATGCTGAACCTCACCCGCCGCAAGGGCCTGGATATCGAACGCTTCTTCCCTGAGGATGAAAGCCGGGATCCGGATACGCCGATTCAGCTGCGCTGCGAGTACCTGATCCCGATCCGCCGCTAGCGCTGCAGTTCGTCCATCGCGGGGGCATCAAGATGCGAAATATCCCCCGCGGTCTCCACCACCCAGCCTGAAGCCAGCCACGGGCTTTGCTGATAGTCAACGCGCGAAATGGAACAGTTACGCAGGCGCAGCCGACGTTCGGCGTGCGCGGGCAGGCCAAGAATCGTGCTCACCAGACAGCCCAACGCAATGCCGTGACTCACCAGCAGCGGCCGACTCCCCTCAGGCAGCTCCAGACAGGAGGTCAGCGCCGCGTGCATACGCTGGCTGAGCTCCCGCATCGACTCGCCTTGCGGAATACGCCCGTCCGGGGTGCCGTTAACCAGCCGACGACGCCAGCCCTCCTCCTCCGCGCTCAGCGAATCGATATGGCGTTTCTCAAGAACCCCCATATCCAGCTCGCGCAGGCGTGAGTCGAGGACGACGCTGCAGCCGCAGGCTTCCGCGATAATTTCTGCCGTTCGCCGCGTACGGCCTAAATCGCTGGCAATAATATGCGTAATGTTAAGCGTTCTGGCGCGTTCGCCAACCTGCCAGGCCTGGCGCTCACCGTGGGCGGTTAGCGGACTGTCGGACTGGCCCTGAATACGTCGCTCGGCGTTCCACTGCGTTTCACCGTGGCGAACAAGGTGTACCTGTAACATGCTTTTTATCCGTTCTGTGCTCTTCACAATTTCGGCTGGCGGGCCGGTGGCCTGCAGCGAAAACGATTTGGAGTATACTGCGATGACGTTAATTTATTCTGAGTTGTTTGATTATGCACCATGTTGTCTCAGCTACCACTAATCCCGCCAAAATTCAGGCAATTCTGCAGGCTTTTAACGAGATCTTCGGCGAAGGATCCTGCCACATTGAGTCCGTCTCCGTCGAGAGCGGCGTGCCGGAACAGCCGTTTGGCAACGACGAAACGCGCGCTGGCGCACGAAATCGGGTCGAAAACGCGCGGGCTGCGCGCCCGGATGCCGATTTCTGGGTCGCCATTGAGGCCGGGATCGACGACGGCAGTACGTTTAGCTGGGTCGTTATCGAAAATAGCCTGCAGCGCGGCGAAGCGCGCTCGGCCACGCTGCCGCTGCCAGCGGCGATCCTCGAACAGGTCCGCGCCGGCGAAGCCTTAGGACCGGTGATGTCACAGCATACCGGCATCGATGAAATTGGCCGTAAAGAGGGGGCTATCGGCATTTTTACCGCCGGTAAGCTGACGCGCAGCAGCGTTTATCATCAGGCGGTAGTGCTGGCGCTTAGCCCGTTTCATAACGCTATTTATCGTTAACGTTCAGCAGCGCCTGCTCCAGCCACTGTCGCAGCTCGGGGGGCGCCGATTTCAGGCTATTTGAGCCGCGGGTAATGGTGGCAATCCCGGCGCCGAGCTCGCTTTTCAGCTCGCGCTGGCTCATCTCTCCGCGCAGCAGCTCTTCAATAATCCGCACGCGGGTGCCCAGCGCCTCGCGCTCATCGGGCGTCAGCATCAGCTGCAGCAGCGGCAGGTGCAGATCGTCGGCGTACGCCTGCTGAAGCAGGGCCACGAAACGAAGCCACTCCTGATGACGTTGTTCGGCCACCGCCGCTGAATAAGGGGATTGTTGGGTCATGTTGCGCCGCCATGTTAAGGCCGACGGCTCGAGCCGCCGAGCGTGTGTACTCATTAACGAGTACAAAGAATAGCATACTCCGGTCAATACTCTATGGATTTCGGGCGGCATAGCAAAATGCTATGCCGCCCGCAGGCCGTCGGCGCTAGTAACGCTGCTGCCACTCCGCGTCGGTGAGCATTCCCGCTTTCTCACCCATGAAGTAGCGATAGTAGGCGTCATAGGAGAGCACGTTCTTCACGTAGCCGCGTGTTTCCGAGAACGGGATGCTCTCGATAAACGCCACCGCGTCGATCCGACCGGCGCTATTGCTCCGCCAGGTGCGCACGCGCCCAGGCCCGGCGTTGTAGGCGGCGGATGCGTAAATACGGTTATTGCCGAACTGCTGATAAACGTACTGCAGATAGCTGGTGCCAATATTGATATTGGTCTCCGGATCCAGCAGCTGTGACGGGCCGCCGTAGCCGGCAATATTAAACATCCCAACCGTATGGGTGGCGGTACCCGGCATAATCTGCATCAGGCCGCTGGCGCCAACCGGCGAGCGGACCTTCGGATTCCAGGCGCTCTCCTGACGGGCGATCGCCATGGCGTAGCTTTGCGAAATGTCCTTGCCGCTGATGTAGCGGGAGAAAAGATCGTTGTAGGCCAGCGGGAAGCGCTCTTCCAGCTGATCCCACAGCTTCCCGGCGATCGTTGCCTGAACGCTCAGATCCCACCAGTGCTGGTTGAAGGCATAGCGCGCCAGCTGCGCCTGCTGATCTTTGGTCCGGCTGGTCACCAGGTTCGCCCACTCGCTGCGCGCGGTGTTATCCATATTCCAGTACATCAGCTCGCGCACCCTGGCCATTTCCGGCCCCGAGGTCAGCGCCGGATCAAGGGTGGCGGGCGCCTTGTCGATTCGGAAGGTGAACGCTTCCCCCAGCCGCTGGGCGGCAATCATCGGGTAGAAACCGCGCTGCTGCATCAGCGAACGGAGGATGGCTTTCGCTTCGTCGTCGCGACCACGCTCCAGCAGCAAATCGGCCTGCCAGTAGCGCCACTCGTCTTTCTCTTTGGCCTCCATCGGCAACCGCGACAGCCAGGTGTTCAGCCCGTGACGATCGCCGGTCCCCAGCGCCATGCGCACGCGACGCTCCACCAGCGGCGTGGACTGCGAGCGCATAATGGCGTCATCGCGCCAGACCGCCTGCTCGTCGGTCACGTCGGTGCCCATCAGGCGCCAGGCCACGATATCGCGCAGCGCCTGGGTTTGATCGTCATTGAGCTGCTGCGCCTGGACCAGCGAAGGGATCATCAGCCGGGCGTTTTCAACGTCCTGACGCGCCACGCTCTCAAAGGCCACCGCCGCCATCTGGCGGGTGAAATCGGTGGCTCCGGTGGTGCGGGCAAAATTCATCACGGTATTCGGATCGTTAGCCAGCGCCACAATCGCCGAAGAGATGGTCAGATACTCAGGCGGCATCTGCTGCGCCAGCGATCGCACCAGGCTGGTGTTGCCCGCCTTCATCGCCAGGCGGATGCGTTCGAGCCAGGCCAGCGGGTCCTGCTGGCCGGAGGCGCGCCAGGCGCTAAACAGCGCGTCGCACGCGTTGGGCTGGCTTTTACCGGTGAGCCACAGCGTTTTTGCACCGTCCCAGGCCTCCTGCGCCTGGCCAACGCTCAGCTTCGCATAGTAATAGTTACACTGCGCTTCGGTGCTGACCGGCTTGTCGGGGCTAAACGCCAGCAGACCTTGCCAGTCGCTGCGGCGGGCCAGCTCATTGACGAAGCGTGATTTCAGGGAGCGCGCGGGCGGAAGCGTGGGATTAGCCTCAATAAAATTCTTCACCACCAGCGTCGGCTGGTTCATCAGGTCATCGGTTATCTGCCGGTACTGGAGGTACGGGTATAACGGATAGGTCGACAGCGTGGGCATCAGCTCGTCGACGACCGACATCTGCCGGCTATCCCACGCCTGCTTAATTTGGGCGTAGCGACTGCGCTGTTCATCCAGTGAATCCGCATGCGCCAGCTGGCTAAGCGCCAGCAGGCTTACGCTGGCAGCCAGAAGACGCCATGCCGTAGTTTTGGCCTTTTCCACAAGCTATTCCCCTATTTAAGTCCATCAGAGCAGCATCGTGCCGCTTTTAAAATATTCTGGTATCGCTTTAGATATGCTAACCAGACAACGCCAAACGTGCCACGTCCTGAACATTTTTTTACTCTTCTGTGAATCCCATCGCCTCTCTGGGATTAAAGCGCGAAAAAGGCTACACTTCGCCTTTGAAAACTATTCACTACCCTACTCAAAATCACTCTCGCTAATGCAGCCTGAAGGATGAAGAGTATATAAAAGAGGCGAAGTCCAACGTGGCTCAATTCGTTTATACCATGCATCGTGTCGGCAAAGTGGTTCCGCCGAAACGTCATATTTTGAAAAATATCTCCCTGAGCTTCTTCCCTGGCGCAAAAATCGGCGTTCTCGGCCTGAACGGCGCCGGTAAGTCCACCCTGCTGCGCATTATGGCCGGTATCGATACCGATATCGAAGGCGAAGCCCGCCCGCAGCCGGGCCTGAAGATTGGCTACCTGCCGCAGGAGCCGAAGCTTAACCCGGAGCAGACCGTTCGCGAGTCCGTGGAAGAGGCGGTTGCCGAAGTGGTTAACGCCCTGAAAGGCCTCGATGAGGTGTACGCTAAGTACGCTGAGCCGGATGCCGACTTCGACAAGCTCGCCGCACAGCAGGGCAAGTTCGAGGAGATAATCCAGGCGCACGACGGCCATAACCTGAACGTCCAGCTCGAGCGCGCGGCCGACGCCCTGCGCCTGCCGGACTGGGATGCCAAAATCGCCAACCTCTCCGGTGGTGAACGCCGCCGCGTGGCGCTGTGCCGCCTGCTGCTTGAAAAACCGGACATGCTGCTGCTCGACGAACCAACCAACCACCTGGATGCCGAATCCGTGGCCTGGCTGGAACGCTTCCTGCACGACTTCGAAGGCACCGTTGTGGCCATTACCCACGACCGTTACTTCCTTGATAACGTCGCCGGCTGGATCCTCGAGCTCGACCGCGGTGAAGGCATTCCGTGGGAAGGCAACTACTCCTCCTGGCTGGAGCAGAAAGATCAGCGTCTGGCCCAGGAAGCCTCTCAGGAAGCGGCGCGCCGCAAGTCCATTGAGAAAGAGCTGGAGTGGGTCCGCCAGGGCGCCAAAGGCCGTCAGTCCAAGGGCAAAGCCCGTCTGGCGCGCTTCGAAGAGCTCAACAGCGTTGAATACCAGAAACGTAACGAAACCAACGAACTGTTTATTCCGCCTGGAGCACGTCTGGGGGATAAAGTCGTTGAGGTCACCAACCTGCGTAAATCCTACGGCGATCGCCTGCTGATTGACGACCTGAGCTTCTCGGTACCGAAAGGGGCCATCGTCGGGATCATCGGGCCAAACGGCGCGGGTAAATCCACCCTGTTCCGCATGATGTCCGGTCAGGAACAGCCTGACGCTGGTTCAATCACCCTGGGTGATACCGTCAAGCTGGCCTCCGTCGATCAGTTCCGTGACGCCATGGATAACAGCAAAACCGTGTGGGAAGAGGTCTCCGGCGGGCTGGATATCATGAAGATCGGCAACACCGAGATGCCGAGCCGCGCCTACGTTGGCCGCTTTAACTTCAAGGGCGTCGATCAGGGCAAACGCGTCGGCGAGCTGTCCGGCGGTGAGCGCGGTCGTCTGCACCTCGCCAAACTGCTGCAGGTTGGCGGTAACGTTCTGCTGCTCGATGAACCAACCAACGACCTGGATATCGAAACCCTGCGCGCGTTAGAAAACGCCCTGCTGGAGTTCCCGGGCTGTGCGATGGTTATCTCGCACGACCGCTGGTTCCTTGACCGCGTCGCGACCCACATTCTGGATTACCAGGATGAAGGCAAGGTGGAGTTCTTCGAAGGTAACTTTACCGAATACGAAGAGTACAAGAAGCGCACCCTCGGCGCCGATGCGCTGGAGCCGAAGCGCATCAAGTACAAACGTATTGCCAAGTAATAAGAACAGGTAATAAAAAACGGGTGGCCCAGGCCGCCCGTTTTTCTGTTCATCGCCGCCGCATAATGCGGCCATCGCGCCCGTTAGCCCGGCTCACCCATCAGCTGCTTCACCAGCTCGACGCAGCGCAGAAAGCGCGTATCGTAGTCCGCCTCTTTCACGTGCACGAAGTTTATTTCGTTCTCTTTCAGCAACGACACCAGCAGCGTCTGGAACTCCGTACGATCCACCGAGCTTCCCAGACTGCGTAAACCGTCAGCCACCCACGGCGTGTTGTTCTCCAGCAGGATAACCAGGTCAAAACGGTACTCGTCGATCAGCGCCTGGACGAAGGGATGCTCGCGGCCTTCATACTTCAGACAGAACGCCTGGGTACTGACAAAATCGGTATCGATAAACGCCACTTTATTGGCATATTTCACAGCGAAATCAATGTACTGAGCGTGTCCGAGCGCAATTTTATCATAGTCAGAATACTGCAGCGCCATCTCGTCGCCGCCAAGATGGGAGAAGACGTAGTCCCGACCATACTCCCAGGCGCTGGTGGTATTGAAGATGTTGGCCAGCTTATTGACCAGCGTCGATTTACCGCTCGATTCGCCGCCGAGGATCGCCACCGTGCGCACGAAGAACGGCTTCACTTCGGTGGGAATATATTCCCAGTAGCGGAACGGGTTTTCACGAATCTGCCCGCCGCTGATGTTCATAAAGGTTCGCTTAGGATCGATCAGTACCGTTTCGATCCCCAGCTGCTCCAGATACTGCGGGGCGTCGGACTCTTCAGAGGAATAGATCCAGTTTGGCTGAATGCCCTTCTCGTCCATAAAGGCGCGGATCCCTCGGCTCCAGACGTCCCAGCCGTGCGGATAAGGCTCCATCCCCTCTTCATTAAAGGCGTGAATGCGGATGTTTTTCTGATACTTGAAGGTTTGCAGCAGCCAGCGCAGGCGGTCGGGCACCGTCGGCTGCTGCGACATGGCGCTCTCTTCAAACAGCTGGCGGTCGCGGGTATCGTCATAGCCCATGATGATATGCAGCTCGTCGACCTGACTGCAGGCGCGCTGGATCAAATAGATATGGCCGGTATGCAGCGGGTAAAACTTACCAAACACCACGCCGACGCTTTTTTGCCGACGCGGGAACTCAAGGCCGAGAAAGCGGTGCAGCGCTTCCAGCTTCTGCGCGCTCGGGCTTTTAATTTTCGCATTCAGCAGCTGGCTCAGATAGCCTTTGGTCATCCCGCTGGCTTCAGCCACCTGCTGCAGCGTGCAGCCTTTTTGCTTAATCGCGGTTTTGAGATAGTCGAACGATGACACAAGAGCCTCCTGCTTGAGCAATACTGAAAAAATATCCTGTGGGTTTCTGCTGGCGGCAAGCGAGCAAACCCCGATGAGCTGAGTGAACTCAGTGATTCGGGCAAGCGACGCCGCCAACACACCTGCCGCCGAAAAGACGACGGATATTTAATTATAAGTCGTCAAAAACGCTTAGCGCATCCGCAAGCTTTTTCACGCCAAAGATTTGCATCCCTTCCGGTACTTTTTTCGGCACGTTGGCCGCCGGGACGATGGCGCGGCGGAAGCCGTGCTTGGCCGCCTCTGAGATGCGCTCCTGACCGCTGGGCACCGGGCGGATCTCACCGGAGAGCCCCACTTCGCCAAACACCACCAGATCGTGCGGCAGGGGACGATCCCGCAGGCTCGACACCATCGCCAGCAGCAGCGCGAGGTCCGCGCTGGTTTCCGCCACCTTCACCCCGCCAACGACGTTGACGAAGACGTCCTGGTCGGACATCTGCAGGCCGCCGTGACGGTGCAGCACCGCCAGCAGTATCGCCAGCCGGTTCTGCTCCAGCCCCACGGCCACCCGGCGCGGGTTGGACATCATCGAGTGATCGACCAGCGCCTGAATCTCCACCAGCAGCGGACGGGTGCCTTCCCAGACCACCATCACCGAACTACCGGAAGTGACCTCATCGCCGCGGCTGAGGAAAATAGCCGAAGGGTTGCTGATTTCGCGCAGCCCCTGCTCGGTCATCGCGAAGACCCCTAGCTCATTCACCGCGCCGAAGCGGTTCTTATGGCTGCGCAGGGTGCGAAAGCGGGAATCGGCGTCACCATCCAGCAGTACCGAGCAGTCAATACAGTGTTCGAGCACCTTCGGCCCGGCCAGCGAGCCGTCTTTAGTGACGTGACCCACCATAATAATCGCCACGTCGCGGGTTTTCGCAAACCGCGTCAGGTAAGCGGCGGTCTCACGCACCTGGGCCACGCTGCCCGGCGAGGACTGCACGTCGGCCATATGCATCACCTGGATGGAGTCGATAACCATCAGCTGCGGCTTTTCTTCGTCGGCGATCTGGCAAATTTGCTCAATGCTGGTTTCGGAGAGCATGTTGAGATTGGCCGTCGGCAGCCCCAGACGATGCGCGCGCATCGCCACCTGCTGCAGCGACTCTTCCCCGGTGACGTACAGCGTTTTCATTCCTTCCGCCAGCCGGCACAGCGTCTGGAGCAGCAGCGTCGATTTCCCCGCCCCCGGGCTGCCGCCAATCAGAATCGCGCTCCCCGGCACCACCCCGCCGCCAAGCACGCGGTCAAACTCTTTAAAGCCGGTGGAAAAGCGCGGCAGCGCCTCAAGGCTGATCTCCGACAGCTTTTGCACCTTCGACACGCCGGCATTACCGGCATAGCCCGTCAGGCGTTCGTTTCTCGCCACCTGCGGCGAAGCGGCAATACGCACCTCGGTGATGGTATTCCAGGCATGGCAGGCGCTGCACTGCCCCTGCCAGCGGGGGTAATCCGCACCACATTCATTACAGACAAATGCGCGTTTTGGAGCTTTCGCCACGTTAACCTCTTACTTTTGGTTCATGCTGCCCGAGAGAATACAGAATACCCCCATCAGGTCAGCGTGGCGGATCGTTACTTCCGCCAGCTCGTTCACTTTCGGTTTCGCATGATAGGCGATACCGAGGCCCGCGGCCTTGATCATCGGCAGATCGTTGGCGCCGTCGCCGATCGCCACGGTTTGCGCCGGCGGAATTTCGTATTTTTCCGCCAGTTTGCGCAGCGTCGCGGCTTTGTACTTAGCGTCGACGATATCACCAATCACGTTGCCGGTTAGCCTGCCGTCCATGATTTCCAGCTCATTAGCGAACACGGCGTCAAGATGCAGCTTGTCGCGCAGGTATTCCGCAAAGAACGTGAAGCCGCCGGAGGCGATAGCCACCTTCCAGCCCAGCGCTTCCAGCTTCAGCACCAGCTGAGTCAGCCCCGGCATCAGCGGCAGCGCTTCACGCACCTGCAGCAAAATATTGGCATCGGCATCTTTCAGCGTCGCCACCCGCTGGCGCAGGCTGGCGGTAAAGTCCAGCTCACCGCGCATCGCGCGTTCGGTCACTTCCGATACCAGCTCGCCGGTTCCCGCGAGCTTCGCAATTTCATCGATACACTCAATCTGAATGGCGGTGGAGTCCATATCCATCACCAGCAGCCCCGGCGAGCGCAGGTGCGGGATCTTACCCAGCGGCGCGACGTCCAGCCCGGCTTCGTGCGCCAGTCGGGTCGCGCGCAGGGTCAGAGAGCCTGCCAGACGAATAACCTGATAGTCTTCAACGACCCAGGAGGCGACGATAACCAGCGCCGCGCCCAGCTCACGCTGCCAGTCTGTTAAACGGCGCTTATCAAGGCCCCGGCCGTAGAGCAGCCAGCCGCTGCGTCCGGCATGATAATCCAGCGGCATGACCTCATCACCGCTCAGCGAAAGCGGTAATCCAGGCCACAGGGAAACATCTTCGGGCAGATCGCACCAGGTCAAACTGTTCGGCATTACGGCTCCAGATTTCTTCATTCAGGCGAGGAAAATAACGCATGAGGCTACCTTGTAACCAGCGCTTCTGGCAACATTAAGCTGCAAATATTAAAGGTGGAATATGGTACGCGCAAAACTGAAATTCCGACTGCATCGCGCCGTCATCGTTCTGATCTGTCTGGCGCTTCTCGTCGCTCTGATGCAGGGAGCCTCGTGGTTCAGCCAGAACAGCCAAAAACAGCGTAACCCGCAGCTGGAAGAACTGGCACGCACGCTTGCCCAGCAGGTTTCGCTAAATCTTGCGCCGATGATGCGCAGCGAAACGCCCGATGAAAAGCGCATCGGCCAGCTGCTGGAGCAGCTGACCCGACAGAGCCGAATCCTCGATGCCGGGGTCTATGACGACCAGGGCGATCTGGTGGCGCGCTCCGGCGAAGGCGTCAACGTGCGCGACAGGCTCGCCCTCGACGGCAAAAAAGCCGGTGGCTACTTTAATCAGCAAATCGTCGAACCTATCCAGGGCAAAAACGGTCCGCTCGGCTACCTGCGCCTGACGCTGGATACCCATACGTTAGCGACCGAGGCGAAACAGGTGGATAATACCACTAATATTCTCCGCCTGATGCTGCTGCTGTCGCTGGCTATCGGCGTCGTGCTGACCCGCACCCTGCTGCAGGGTAAACGCACCCGCTGGCAGCAGTCGCCATTCCTGCTTACCGCCAATAAGCTGGTGGAAGATGAAGACGATGATAAAAAAGGAACCCCCTGATGCCGACGCTACGCCTGCTGCTCTCCGACTCTTACGATCCGTGGTTCAACCTCGCGGTTGAGGAATCTATTTTCCGCCAGATGCCGGCAACCCAGAGAGTGCTGTTCCTGTGGCGCAATGCCGATACGGTGGTTATTGGCCGGGCGCAAAACCCGTGGAAAGAGTGCAACACCCGCCGAATGGAGGAGGATAACGTGCGCCTGGCCCGCCGCAGCAGCGGCGGTGGCGCCGTTTTTCACGATCTGGGCAACACCTGCTTTACCTTTATGGCGGGCAAGCCCGAGTACGATAAAACCGTCTCCACGCGTATCGTCCTGGAGGCGCTCAACGCGCTGGGCGTTGCGGCGGAAGCCTCCGGGCGCAACGATCTGGTAGTGAAAACCGCCGAAGGCGACCGCAAGGTCTCCGGATCCGCCTACCGTGAAACCATGGATCGCGGTTTTCACCACGGCACGCTGCTGCTGAACGCCGATTTAAGCCGTCTCGCCAACTACCTCAATCCGGACCAAAAAAAGCTGCAGGCCAAGGGGATAACCTCGGTACGCGGCCGGGTTGCCAATCTGGTGGAGCTGCTGCCGGACATCACCCACCGTCAGGTTTGCGCCGCCATCGAAGAGGCTTTTTTCAAACACTACGGCGAGCGGGTGGAAGCCGAAGTTATTTCGCCGGATAAAACCCCCGATCTGCCTAATTTTGCCGAAACCTTCGCCCGTCAGAGCAGCTGGGAGTGGAATTTTGGCCAGGCGCCGGCCTTCTCTCACCTGCTGGATGAGCGCTTTCGCTGGGGAGGCGTCGAGCTGCATTTTGACGTCGAGAAGGGGCATATCACCCGTACGCAGGTATTTACCGACAGCCTGAACCCGGCGCCGCTGGAAGCGCTGGCCGCGCGGCTGCAAGGCTGCGCGTATCGCGCCGAGGCGCTACAGAAGGCGTGCGAGGCGCTACGGGTCGATTTCCCCGAGCAGGAACAGGAGCTAGGCGAGCTGTCCTCATGGATAGCGGGTGCGGTACGGTAAGGGCGGGAGGCGGCTATCCGGCAGCGGCGTGCGCACCTTAGCCGGAAACTGCGGCCCTCCCCGCATCGGGGAGGGCCGCTCATCTTATTACTCTTGATCGCCCAGCAGAACGGATTCCAGCGCGATTTTGATCATATCGTTGAAGGTGGTCTGACGCTCGGCAGCGGTGGTCTGCTCGTGCGTACGGATATGGTCAGAGACGGTGCAGATGGTCAGCGCTTTTGCACCGAACTCCGCGGCCACGCCGTAGATACCGGCTGCTTCCATTTCCACGCCCAGAATGCCGTATTTTTCCATCACGTCAAACATCGACGGATCCGGCGTATAGAACAGATCGGCGGAGAAAATGTTACCGACGCGCGCGTCAACGCCCAGCGCTTTCGCGGCATCAACGGCGTTGCGCACCATGCCAAAATCGGCGATAGCGGCAAAGTCATGGTCTTTAAAACGCAGACGGTTCACTTTGGAATCGGTGCAGGCGCCCATACCGATAACCACGTCGCGCAGCTTCACGTCAGCGCGCACCGCGCCGCAGGAGCCGACGCGAATGATTTTCTTCACGCCGAAATCGGTGATCAGCTCTTTGGTATAGATGGAGCAGGATGGGATACCCATACCGTGGCCCATAACGGAGATTTTGCGACCTTTGTAGGTCCCGGTGAAGCCCAGCATGCCGCGTACGTTGTTCACTTCACGCACATCTTCAAGGAAAGTTTCCGCAATGTGCTTCGCGCGCAGCGGGTCGCCCGGCATCAGAACAACATCAGCGAAATCACCCATCTCGGCGTTAATATGTGGAGTTGCCATCGTTTTATCCTTTTATATTTGAATGCATGAAGGGCGGGAAATTCCCGCCCAAATCCATCAGAACATGGCTTTGCCGTAGTCCATCGCGGAAGTCCCGAAGTAGCTCGCCAGCGTTTGGCCGATGTCCGCGAAGGTTTCACGGTGGCCAAGCGAGCCGGGTTTAACCTTCGGACCGTAGACCAGTACCGGAATATGTTCCCGGGTATGGTCGGTGCCCTGCCAGCTTGGGTCACAGCCGTGATCGGCGGTCAGGATCAGAATGTCATCTTCCCCGACCAGCGCCATCAGCTCAGGCAGGCGGCGGTCAAACAGCTCCAGACCCGCGGCGTAGCCGGCGATATCACGACGGTGGCCCCATGAAGAGTCGAAATCGACGAAGTTGGTGAAGACGATAGTCTTGTCGCCCGCTTCTTTCATCTCTTTGATAGTCGCGTCAAACAGCGCGTCCAGGCCGGTCGCCTTCACTTTTTTAGTGATCCCGCAGTTCGCGTAGATATCGGCAATTTTACCCACCGACACCACGTGGCCGTCTTTCTCATCCACCAGCTTCTGCAGCACGGTGGCGGCAGGCGGCTCAACGGCGAGGTCATGACGGTTACCGGTGCGCTGGAAGTTACCCGCCTTGTCGCCGATAAACGGACGCGCAATGACGCGGCCGATGTTGTAGCCGCCTTCGGTCAGCTCTTCGCGCGCGATTTCGCACAGCTCATACAGCTTATCGAGACCGTAGGTCTCTTCGTGACAGGCAATCTGGAACACCGAGTCAGCGGAGGTGTAGAAAATCGGCTTGCCGGTTTTCATATGCTCTTCGCCGAGCTGATCCAGAATGACGGTACCGGAAGAGTGGCAGTTGCCGAGGTAGCCCGGCAGGTTTGCGCGCTTAACCAGCTTGTCCAGCAGCTCCTGCGGGAAGCTGTTCTCGTGTTCCGGGAAGTAGCCCCAGTCGAACAGCACCGGCACGCCGGCGATTTCCCAGTGGCCTGACGGCGTGTCTTTACCGGAAGAGAGTTCGTGCGCCCACGCATAGGCGCCGACAACCTCCGCATTTCCATCCATTCCAGCCGCGATGGAACCCGTAGAACCTTCATGCGCTTTTACCAGACCGAGACGGGTCAGGTTTGGCAAATTCAGCGGGCCTTTGCGG
Organism: Klebsiella sp. 18074; assembly: GCF_902705905.1. NCBI lineage: Bacteria > Pseudomonadati > Pseudomonadota > Gammaproteobacteria > Enterobacterales > Enterobacteriaceae > Klebsiella > Klebsiella sp. 18074. Next base: position 18,378 of record NZ_CACSIS010000018.1, read on the forward strand.
CCGATGTCGGCTTCCCCTTTGGCACAGGCTTGCGCAATGTGTCCGAGGGTATCTGCGCCAACGTCGCCAAAGCGAGCAGCATCTTCAGTCGCACCGATGCCGAAGGAGTCCAGCACCATAATAAATGCACGTTTCATATTATTCTCCGTACCTTTTGCGCTGCAAAAAAGCGATCAGATCAGTATACAGCTATTCAGTAATGCGACGATAGACCGTCGGCGTTTCTTTCGGTGCGGTATCGTCCAGTTTTATTGCCGCCTTCACGGCTTTGGCGGCCTCCTGCCAGCTGGATTCATCTTTCGCGTGAATCACCGCCAGCGGCCGCTGCCCGTCGACGCTATCGCCCAGGCGGGCCATATCGGTAAAGCCGACGCTATAGTCAATCGGGTCGGATGCCTGACGACGGCCGCCGCCCATCGACACCACCGCCATGCCCAGCGCGCGGGTGTCCATTTCAGCGACAAACCCTTCGCCATCGGCATAGACCGCCTTGCTCAGCATCGCGGTCGGCAGGTATTTATCATAGTTTTCAACGAAATCGTTCGGGCCTTTCTGCGCAGCGACCATTCGGCCAAAGACCTCGGCCGCTTTACCGTTATCCAGCACCGCCTGCAGCTTCGCCCGCGCGTCGGCGTCGTCCTGGGCCAGCTTGCCGGAGACCAGCATTTCGACGCACAGCTCCATGGTCACGTCAAACAGACGCGGATTGCGGTATTCGCCGGTCAGGAACCGCACCGCTTCGCGGACTTCGACGGCGTTTCCGGCGCTGGAGGCCAGCACTTGATTCATATCGGTCAGCAGCGCGGTGGTGCGCACGCCCGCGCCGTTGGAGACGCCAACGATCGCTTCGGCCAGCGCCGCAGAGAGTTCGTAGGTCGGCATAAAAGCGCCGCTGCCCACCTTCACGTCCATCACCAGCGCATCCAGGCCTTCAGCCAGTTTTTTCGCCAGAATAGAGGCGGTGATCAGCGGAATCGAGTCTACCGTCGCGGTAATGTCGCGGGTGGCGTAGAAGCGCTTGTCGGCAGGCGCCAGCGAGCTGGTCTGCCCGATGATAGCCACGCCAACATCCTTAATAATGTCGCGGAAACGGCCGTCGTCCGGGAAAATATCAAAACCGGGGATCGCTTCCAGCTTGTCGAGCGTTCCGCCGGTATGCCCCAGTCCACGACCGGAGATCATCGGCACATAGCCGCCGCAGGCGGCAACCATCGGGCCAAGCATCAGCGACGTAACGTCGCCCACGCCGCCGGTAGAGTGCTTATCCACGATCGGCCCATTAAGATTGAGGCTTTTCCAGTTCAGTACGGTTCCTGAATCCCGCATCGCCATGGTCAGCGAAACGCGTTCTGGCATAGTCATATCGTGGAAAAAAATGGTCATCGCCAGCGCGGCTATCTGCCCTTCGGAGACGCTGTTATCGCGGATCCCGTTGATGAAAAAGCGAATTTCATCATCGCTCAGCGCGTGACCATCACGTTTTTTACGAATAATTTCTTGTGCGAGAAACAAGGTAACCCCCTGAGGAATAAGGTCAAACACGACGGGCGGCGTTATCTGCGCCCGTGCTAAAATCCTGAAGCCCGGCCGCTCGTGGCGCCGCCGGGGATCTCCCGGCCTCGGCGCTAGTGCGCCTCGTCCGGGATACGGTTATGTCACCGTTACGCCTTAGTAGCTGCTGGCGCTCTTACCGTCGCCGTGGCCCAGCGCTTTCAGCAGGCTAGCCAGCAGGCTGGAGGCGCCGAAGCGGTAGTGACGCGAGTCAGCCCACTCTGCGCCGAACAGCTCATCGGCAATCGCCAGGAACTGCTGCGCGTCTTCCGCGCTACGTACGCCGCCCGCTGGCTTAAAGCCTACGGTTTCCTGTACGCCCATATCGCGGATAACTTCCAGCATGATGCGCGCGCTTTCCGGCGTGGCGTTTACCGGCACTTTACCGGTAGAGGTCTTGATGAAATCCGCACCCGCCTTGATGGCGATTTCGGAGGCTTTGCGGATCAGCGCTTCTTCTTTCAGCTCGCCGGTTTCGATGATCACTTTGAGCAGAACGTTAGCCGCCGCGCAGGCCTCTTTACAGGCTTTAACAAGGTCGAATCCAACCTGCTCGTTGCCGGCAATCAGCGCGCGGTACGGGAATACCACGTCAACTTCATCGGCGCCGTAGGCGATCGCGGCGCGGGTTTCCGCCAGGGCGATATCGATATCGTCATTACCGTGCGGGAAGTTGGTCACCGTGGCGATATGAATATCCGGCGTGCCCTGCTCATTCAAGGTCTTACGAGCAATCGGGATAAAGCGTGGGTAGATGCAGACTGCTGCCGTGTTACCGACCGGCGTTTTCGCCTGATGACACAGCGCGATCACCTTCTCATTGGTGTCGTCGTCATTCAGGGTGGTCAGGTCCATCAGCTTCAGTGCGCGCAGGCTGCTTGCAGATAAATCAGTCATTTCATACTCCGACGGCGTATTGCCGGTTCAATAGTTTGTCACCTTGCGAGTCTGTTACTATTGTAACATCACCTCGCCGTTACACTTCGATACTCATCACAGTTAATGAAAACTAATTACTAACTTGCATAACAATAATGAGATGTAAATCACATAAAAATGCTAGTACTCACCGTCTCAGCGACAAGTTTTCTTTAAGCATAATCAGAATTCCTCATCGTGCGACAATGTTATTATTATAACATACAGGCGGCATAAAACTCGACAGAAGCGCGCACATATTGTGCTAAAGAAAGGAGGGTTATGTGATTATAGATTGAAAAACAACGATTTTAATCAAAGCCAGGGAGTGATGGAATTTTCACAAACAAGGGGCCGTAGCGTGAGTTTTGCCGCCGCCACGGCCCAGAGGGCGGGTTTCGCTTGTTAAGCGAGGTGTTACAGCGTGCCGAACAACGCTTTGGTGTTGCTCAGAAGAGCGTGCGCGATAACATCAGCCGGCTCCTGGCGCAGCTCGCACAGAGTGGCAAAGACCCGAGCCGCCTGCTCCGGGCGGTTTGGCTCTCCCTGAAAGCCGTTTAGCGGCATATCCGGAGCGTCCGTTTCCAGCAGCAGCGCCGACAGCGGCAGGCGCGACATGACCTCGCGCGTTTTACTGGCGCGGGGATAGGTAATGGTTCCGCCAACACCAATTTTGTATCCTGACTGCACGAAACGCTCCGCCTGCTGCAGGCTGCCGGCAAAGCCATGCACCACCCCGGTACGCGCCAGAGCGTGCTTTTTCAGCAGCATCGCCAGCTTATCGTGGGTGCGTCGCGAATGAAGGATAACCGGCAAATCATAGCGCTTTGCCAACCGCAGCTGCGCCTCAAGCACCGCCTGCTGGCGATCAAACTGCGGATCCTCGCGATAGAGATCGAGGCCAACTTCCCCAATCGCCACCACCTTTGCGCTGCGCTGCTGCAGGCATGCCTCAAGCCGCTGAAGGCTGCTCTCATCATGACGCTCAATCACTATCGGATGTAGGCCCAGCGCGGCATACAGCGCATCATGCTGTGCAGCCAGGGCCAGCACGCGGGGAAAATTGTCCGCCTCGGTGGCGGGAACAATAATCCGCATCACTCCTTCACGCACGGCCCGGGCGATGCTGTCCGTTTCATCATCGGCAAACGGCGGGAAATCGAAATGACAGTGGGTATCGATAAATTGTCGCATCATGCCAGATCCTCATTATCGAAGCTGGCATCGTTGGCCTGCGCGGCGTTAATCAGGGTTGCCTGGTGCGCATCGTTGGCCACGGAAGCCGGCGGCACCACCACCGGCGCGGGCACCGCGAGACGCGGCATATGCCGCAGCAGCGGCGGACGGTCGGCCAGCAGCTTGCCCACCGTTGCCAGGAAATAGCGGCCGCACTGACGGCCGGTTTTATAGTCCTCCAGCAGCGCAGGCAGCCGGCTCCCCAAGGCCATGCTTTTTAACGGCTTCTGCGGGTAGATTTCGAGGATCCGCAGCTTATCCGGCGGCTTCTCAATAAACTGCTGGGTGGCGCGGTAGGTGGCCTCATGGTGCTGGACCAGATTGACAAACGGCTGCAGGCTGCTTTCGCCGAGCCAGCGCTCCATACGTTTAAACCACTGCGGGGTATAGTACATCTGCGACGGGACCGTGCGGATCACCACAATCGTCTGCGCGCCACGTTTTGCGGCCTCCTGCACCGGGATCGCGTCGCTGACGCCGCCGTCGAGATAGCTGATACCGTCAAGCATCACGCCGCTGCGATAAAAACCGGGGATCGCGCTGGAGGCGCGGATCTGATCGAGCCACGTGGACTGCGTCGGGGAAAAGTAGTTAGGAGTATAGTCGTCGCCGCGGCAGGCGCACATCCACAGCTCTTTGCCCTGCGCAAACCGCTCTTCGGCGTAGCTCATCGCCAGAGGCATTTTTTGCGCCGTGGTCCCCACCAGCCAGTCAAGGTCGATAAGATTCCCGCCGCGCACGAAGCGCATCGGGTCAAAAAACTCGCGGGCGGTGGTGTAACGCGTGATGACCTTGCGCGCGTAGCCCTGCTGGTTGCACATATAGGCTGACAGATTTTGCGCCCCGGCAGAGGTGCCGAGCATAATGTCAAAAGGGTTGAATCCGGCGCGCATGAACTCATCCAGCACCCCGGCGGTAAAAATCCCCCGTTGTCCTCCCCCCTCACACACCAGGCCAAGCTTGCCAGGGTGAAAAGGTTTAACCGATAATGGCGCAATGTTGCCAAGCGTGACGGGAATTCGCTGCCCCACTCTGTCTTCCTGTTTGCTTATTCTATCGCCTCAAGGTAACGCAATTTTTAACCCCCTGATACAGCAAAAGCCAGTCATATAGACTGGCTTTATGTAAAACACTATGTCATCAATACGCTTAATGCCGTTCTGGCCTTAGTCTCTACGGGCGCCGGCGCCCGGTAAACAGGCTGACCAGGAACAGAATAATACCGACGACAAAGACAATTTTTGCCGCCCAGGCTGCCGTACCCGCCAGGCTACCGAATCCTAAAGCGGCGGCAATTAAGGCGATGACCAGAAAAATAATGCCCCATCGAAACATAATGCTCTCCTTACCATAGTGGATAACGGTCGCTTTTCTACGCGCTCAGGTCGCGCAGGCACCAACCCTGTCGTGCTCTGATTAAACGGCAGTCGCCGAAAAACTTATTTAGTGAACGGTATTATTGGACGCTGAGGTCATTTTTCACGGTTTTAACGCCAGTAACGGCTTTGGCTATCTCAACGGCGCGTTCCGCCTGCTGACGAGATGCCACCGTCCCGGACAGATGCACGGTGCCGGCGCTGGTTTCAACCGTCACCTTCCGCGAAGGGACAATATCGTCGGCCAGCAGCTTAGCTTTGATTTCACTGGTAATCGCCGTATCGCCAGCGTAGCCTTTCAGGCTTGCAGGCTGCTCGTTGGCGACGCTCAGCTTGTCGTTAACCGTCGAGACGCCCTTAATCTCTTTCGCTATTCTGACCGCCTGCTCTTTCTGCTCGGTGCTCTCTACCGAGCCGCTCAGGGTGACCGCTTTATTCTCAGTTTTCACCGAGATATCCGTGCTGCGGATGCTTTTATCATCGATCAGCGCCGCCTTAACTCTGGCAGTAATGGTGCTGTCATCCATAAAGTCGCCGACTTTATTCATCGAGCTATCGACAGCCTGCCCGGCGCTGTTGGCAACGGACTTGGCGCTGTCCGTCGTTGAGTTGTCCGCATATGCCGAGGCGCTGATCATAGCCGAGCCCAAGAAGAGCGCCAGCAGCCTGCTGGTATTCTTTCGTCTTGTCATGGTGATCTCCTCGTTATTTCTATATCGGCAAAGCAAAATAAGTAGTTTATTAAGCCAGCATTTTGAAAATTACTTATTAAATATAGTAGACGGTCGCAAGGAGGGAGGGAAATATGCATAAAAAAACGGGAGAACGGAAAAAATTAAGAACTTTCTTTAGCGGCGCAGACGGCGGGAAAATCGAGCAGAGCGCGGCACAGGCCGCGCTCCAGAAGGGATTAATGCTCGCGTGTTTTGCGGAACATCACTTCAGGGTAACGCTCCTGAGTCAGGTTAAGGTTCACCATCGTCGGGGCAATATAGGTCAAATTATCGCCGCCATCGAGCGCCAGCTGAATTTCGTTTTTACGCTTAAACTCTTCGAATTTCTTCACGTCGGTCGATTCGACCCAGCGGGCGGTCGCCACGTTGACCGATTCGTAAATCGCTTCCACGTTATATTCGCTCTTCAGGCGCGCAACCACCACGTCAAACTGCAGCACCCCGACGGCCCCAACGATCAGATCGTTATTGGCGATCGGACGGAAGACCTGTACCGCGCCCTCTTCAGAGAGCTGAACCAGTCCCTTGAGCAGCTGTTTCTGCTTCAGCGGATCCTTGAGGCGAATACGACGGAACAGCTCCGGCGCGAAGTTCGGAATGCCGGTGAACTTCATCATCTCACCCTGGGTAAAGGTATCGCCAATCTGAATGGTGCCGTGGTTATGTAAGCCGATAATATCGCCAGGGTAGGCTTCTTCAACGTGCGAGCGATCGCCGGCCATAAAGGTTAGCGCGTCGGAAATCACCACGTCTTTGCCAATACGCACCTGACGCAGCTTCATGCCCTTTTCGTACTGCCCGGAAACCACGCGCATAAAGGCGACGCGGTCGCGGTGTTTCGGGTCCATGTTGGCCTGAATTTTAAACACAAAGCCGGTGAACTTCTCTTCTTCCGCACGAACTTCGCGCGTATCGGTTTTACGCGGCATCGGTGCGGGCGCCCAATCCACCAGGCCATCCAGCATATGGTCAACGCCGAAGTTACCTAAAGCCGTCCCGAAGAAGACCGGGGTGATTTCCCCAGCCAGGAACAGCTCTTTATCAAATTCGTTGGAAGCACCCTGTACCAGCTCCAGCTCATCGCGCAGCTGCTGCGCAAGGTCTTCACCGACCGCGCTGTCGAGATCCGGGTTATTCAGGCCCTTAATAATGCGGACTTCCTGAATTGTGTGGCCTTTGCCGGTCTGATAGAGATACGTTTCATCTTTATAGAGATGGTACACGCCCTTAAACAGCTTCCCGCAGCCAATCGGCCAGGTGATCGGCGCGCAGGCGATGCGCAGCTCGTTTTCAACTTCGTCCAGCAGCTCCATCGGATCGCGAATATCGCGATCGAGCTTGTTCATAAACGTCAGGATCGGCGTGTCGCGCAGACGGGTCACTTCCATCAGCTTACGGGTACGATCTTCGACGCCTTTGGCCGCATCGATAACCATCAGGCAGCAGTCCACCGCCGTCAGCGTACGATAGGTATCTTCAGAGAAGTCTTCGTGACCCGGGGTATCCAGCAGGTTAACCAGGCTACCGTGATACGGGAACTGCATCACCGACGTGGTAATAGAGATACCACGCTGCTTTTCCATCTCCATCCAGTCCGATTTCGCGTGCTGGTTGGAGCCGCGGCCTTTAACGGTACCGGCGGTTTGAATCGCCTGTCCGAACAGCAGCACCTTTTCGGTGATGGTAGTTTTACCGGCATCCGGGTGAGAAATAATGGCAAAAGTGCGGCGCTTGGCCACCTCCTGCAGATAAGGAGACAACGTCATAATTGAATCTTCTTAGTAAACGCGGCAACCAGCCACGCATGTTAAATACGAAAAATTGCGGCTATTTTACCCATCAACGGGGGGGAGGCAATCAGTGTTTACACAGGAGCTGCTCCAGTTCGCTTAACGAGGTTACCGTCCAGTCCGGGCGGAGATCCTCAGGCAGCTCGCGCTGATGGGCGTTGAGCCAGCAGGTCGCGAGGCCGGCGTTGACGCCGCCGCGAATGTCAGACTCTGCGGTATCCCCTACCATCAGCACGCGGGAACGATCCGGGAAGCCCGCCTGCGCCAGGGCGTAATCAAAGATCCGCGCATCCGGCTTTGCGACGCCGACTTGTTCAGAAATAATCAATAGATCAAAGTGATCGCGCAAACCGGTTCGTTCCAGACGGATCTGCTGCAGCGAGGTGAAGCCGTTGGTAATAATCCCCATCTTCACCTTACCCTGCAGCGCGTTCAGCAGCGATACCGCCCCGGGAAGCGGCGAGCAAATCTCGGCCATGGCGTTCATAAACGCATCGTTAAGCTCGCCCGGCGGCACGCTCAGGCGGCTGGCCCAGCTATCAAAACGCTGGTGCTGCAGCTGAAGCGAAGTGATGGCGCCGTTTTGGTAGTCCACCCACAGCGGCTTATTCACGGCCTGATAGTCCTGAAAATCTTCAGCGGTAAACGTCACGCTATAGTCGAGGAACATCCGCTGTAAACCGGTGAAGGAGTCAAACGTAAACAGCGTTTCATCGGCATCAAAGAAAATCCAGTCCCACTTCATCGTATCACCTTGTCTTACATGCTTAGCGGTAGAGCCATAATGAGTGCATCCTCACGGCCGTCGGCGGTGGGGTAGTAGTTGCGGCGGATGGTCGCCTCGTTAAAGCCCAGGCTTTCATACAGCGCAATGGCCGCAGCGTTAGAGGCGCGAACTTCCAGCCACAGCGTGGCGACGCCGCGTTTTTCGACCTCATCAATCACCCGTTCCAGCAGCTCTCGGCCCAGGCCGCGCCGCTGGAAGGCCGGATCGACGGCGATGTTAAATAGGGTCGCCTCGTCCAACACAATTTGCGTAATGGCAAAGGCCGCCATTTCACCATCGACCGCCAGCCGGAGATTCAGGTAGCGTTCTCCCTGATTGCTGGCGAAGGTTTGCTCGCTCCACGGAAAAGCGTGGGCGCGGGATTCTATTTGCCAGGCTCGGGGCAAATCAGCCGTGTTGAGGGTAGAAATCGTGTTCATGTGCGCAGATTTGTTGCCAGAGCGCCATACGGGCAGGCGCGCTGGTCTGGAGTTCATCAAAAGCGGGCGAGGTTACCTGTGCGCCCGCCAGCAGCAACGGTGCGTCCGTGCCTAACCGCCAGCTGTTACAGCGGCCGTTCTGCGGCAGCATCGCCACGCGGTCTGGCGTCAGCTGCAGCACCTGATCCGGCGTCAGCGCCAGCGCCCGTAGAACATCACCGATTAGCGGTTCACTGAGCGACGGCGGATTTTCCGCCACCATCACCAGACGAATATGCCCAGCCAGTGAGATAGCGATTTCGCCCTGCAACGCCCCGGGGCGACGCAGCGACCACTGGGTAATGCCCAGCTGCTGTAATTGCCAGTCTCGTCGGGATGTCATAGCGAAACACTCCTGTTAATCAAGCGCGCAATATAGCAAATCCGTCGTATTTGCGCCAACAAACTCCGCCCCTGTCGGCGGCAGAATACGGCGATGCTCGCAGGGACAGCCAACAAAGAGGCAGCGCTAAGGATAACGTGTATAATCGGCGCCAGTCTTAATGAAGGAGTGTTTCATGTCTGCTTTTACCCCGGCAAGTGAAGTCTTGCTGCGCCACAGTGATGATTTCGAGTCCGCCCGCGTTCTGTTTGCCGGTGACCTGCAGGATGACCTGCCCGCACGTCTGGACACCGCTGCCAGCCGCGTTCACACCCAGCAGTTTCACCACTGGCAGGCACTGAGCCGCCAGATGGGCGAGAGCGCCAGCTTTGGCCTGGTGGCGCAGGCCAGCGACGTCGCCGATTGCGATACGCTGATTTACTACTGGCCGAAGAACAAACCGGAAGCCCAGTTCCAGCTGATGAACCTGCTGTCGCTGCTGCCGACCGGTATCGATATTTTCGTGGTCGGTGAAAACCGCAGCGGCGTGCGCAGCGCCGAGCCGATGCTGGCCGACTACGCGCCGCTGACCAAAGTTGACAGCGCCCGCCGCTGTGGGCTGTATCACGGTCGCCTGGAAAAACAGCCAACCTTCGACCCTGAGCAGTACTGGGGCGAATATCCGCTCGATAACCTAACGATTAAAACCCTGCCGGGCGTATTCAGCCGCGACGGGCTGGACGTCGGTAGCCAACTGCTGCTCTCAACGCTGACGCCGCATACCAAGGGCAAAGTGCTCGACGTCGGCTGCGGCGCGGGCGTGCTGGCGACCGTACTGGCAAGCCATTCGCCGAAGGTCCGCTTAACCCTCTGTGACGTCAGCGCGCCGGCGGTAGAAGCCAGCCGCGCCACCCTTGCCGCCAACGGCATTGAAGGTGAAGTCTTCGCCAGCAACGTGTTCTCCGAAGTTAACGGCCGGTTTGACATGATCATTTCCAACCCGCCGTTCCATGACGGCCTGCAGACCAGCCAGGAAGCGGCGCAAACCCTGATTCGCGGGGCGGTACGCCACCTCGGCAGCGGCGGCGAGCTGCGCATTGTCGCTAACGCCTTCCTGCCTTATCCGGACGTGCTTGACGAAATCTTCGGCTTCCACGAAGTTCTCGCGCAGACCGGCCGCTTTAAGGTCTACCGCACCGTGATGACCCGCCAGGCGAAGAAATAACGCCTTGCTACCGTCCGGCGACGTAACCGCGCGTCGCCGGCCTTTTACCGCCTCCCGCCGCGCCTTTTTGCAACAATCAATTCCGCCAGCACAATTAACTATTGACGAATAGCTGAAAACCACTAGAATGCGCCTCCGTGGTAACGATACTTTCATAGTGTCGATGGTATGCGAAGGTGGCGGAATTGGTAGACGCGCTAGCTTCAGGTGTTAGTGTCCTTTGGATGTGGGGGTTCGAGTCCCCCCCCTCGCACCATCATCCACGTAGATATCGCTCGCACTGTGCGAAGGTGGCGGAATTGGTAGACGCGCTAGCTTCAGGTGTTAGTGTCCTTAGGATGTGGGGGTTCGAGTCCCCCCCCTCGCACCAACGAGGCGATATCGAAATTAAGAATACTGTGCGAAGGTGGCGGAATTGGTAGACGCGCTAGCTTCAGGTGTTAGTGTCCTTAGGATGTGGGGGTTCGAGTCCCCCCCCTCGCACCAATATTCTTACTCTCCTCCTGAATTACCCCATCAGCCTTAAATTCAACGTCATCAGCATAATCCCGCTGACCAACGCCACGCATGACGGCAGCAACACGAAATGACGCAGCTGTCGGTGCCAGATCATCACGGCAGACATCAGCAGTCCCAGGGTTACCAACCCGCGCCAGGCATCCAGCGACAAATCAGCAAATCCAAGAGCAGCAATGACTGCGCCCGGAAGCAGCACGCCCCACCCGCTGCCTAAAGTCCGCTGCAACATCTTTTCACCTCTCATAACGATAATGATAACCAATATCATATGATAGCTTTTATCATTTGTCATGTTAACCAGAGCGGATACTTTATTCTTTACGTTTGCGGTAATGACATACATTCATGAAGGTGATAAATTAAGCGCGAAACGCTTATATATTAAAAAATTTGATTATTTCGCAAAAACCTTATATTGCGCATTGCTTTTTATTGTTCATTTTTGGCAGCCATCATTTTGAAATTTAACGACTAATAATGATACCCCCATATGACTGCACAATCCTGGCGAGCTCATTACGAAAAAAAATATCAGTATTCCTTACGGCTTTTTTTAGTCCTTAATTTGATTTCAGCACTCTTATCCCTGGCCAGCCCGCTCTTTACCATCGTGAGCTTTACCCTGCCCTGCACCCTGATTTTCGCCTGCAGCGCCGGTTTATTGTTATGGCACTGGAAATTCGCCCAGCGCAGAATAAATATTTCCTTTATTTCTCTGATATTTGGTCTGCTGTGGGCCTGGCACGTTTGCGAAAAGTCATCAATGATGCCGCCACCGCATTTTAACTTTCTGGTGATCGCCCTGTTAAGCGTCCTATTTATTGGCGCAATCGCTTTTTCCAATAATATCATTGCCTTTACCCTGCACTCCTTCCCCACTTTTATTGCCTGTCTGATCCTGGCGGAAGGCGAGCAGTGGCTGCGCATGCTCTACTGCTTCGTGCTGCCCATCGCCGGCATCACGATGCAAAACCTGATTCAGAAACGCAGCGATACCTTTACCCAGGGGCTGATGGATAAGCTGCTGAAGGAGCGTAATACGCTGAACGACCTGAGCATGCTCGACCCGCTTACCGGGCTGTACAATCGCCGCGGTTTGCAAAACCGGCTGGATACCCTCCTGGCCCTGGATGGGAATAGCCATCATGTGCTGCTGCTGGATATCGATCACTTTAAAGCCTACAACGATCACTACGGGCATATGATGGGCGACCAGGCGCTGATTCAGGTCTCTGCCGCGATCCGTAACGCCGTTCGTTCACGGGATATTGTGGCCCGTTTCGGCGGGGAGGAGTTTATGGTACTACTGACCAACAGCACGGCGGAAACTGCTCAGCAGGCAGCAGAACGGATCCGTCAGCGGGTCTACGATTTGAAAATCGCCCACATGTTTAATGAAAGCGTCGCCACCAACGTTACCATCAGCATCGGGTTGACGCCGCTCGTCGACGCTGATATCGACGGCGCCCTGAAGCGAGCCGACAGCGCGCTCTATGAAGCCAAAAACCTGGGCCGTAATATTATTCTCGCCAGCTAACCCCACCTCCGCGCCGCCAGGGAAGCGCCGCGCGGACAAAGATCTTGCCATCCTTTACGCAAGCAACTAGTATCAGAAATCATTATCATTTAGATTTGTATCTGGCGATCTGATGGCTTACCGTTCAATTCCATTCAGCAACGACATTATCTGGCAGGCCCCGTTTCAGCCGGCTGAGCATGCGCTGGCGGAGGCCATACGGGAAAAAATCACCGCCTTGCGCCCGCATCTGCTGGATTTTCTCCGTCTGGATGAAGAGGCCCCGTCCTGCGCGCTGACGCTTGCAGAGTGGTCCTCACCGGTTACCCTGAGCTCCCTGCTGGCCACCTACTCCGATCATATCTATCGCAATCAGCCAACGCTGCCGCGGGAGCAAAAACCGCTGCTCTCGCTGTGGGCGCAATGGTATATCGGCCTGCTGGTGCCGCCGCTGATGCTGGCCGTGTTAAGCGAAGAGCAAACCATCAGCCTGGCGCCGGAGCATTTCCGTGTCGAGTTCCATGAAACCGGCCGGGCAGCCTGCTTTTGGATCGACGTCCACTCCGCAACCGCCGGTAGCGGGCAGTCGCCGCAGTCGCGGATAGAAACGCTGGTCAATGACGCCCTGCAGCCGGTCATTCAGGCGCTGGAAGCGACCGGAGATATCAACGCGAAGCTTATCTGGAGCAATACCGGCTATTTGATTAACTGGTATCTGGGTGAGATGAAGACGCTGCTGGGAGAGGAGCGGGTGGCGGCTCTGCGCCAGCACTGTTTCTTTGAAAAGCAGTTTGCCGATGGCCGGGATAACCCGCTATGGCGTACGGTCGTTATCCGTGAAGGCGCGCTGGTACGGCGTACCTGCTGCCAGCGCTACCGCCTGCCGGACGTCCAGCAGTGCGGAGACTGTACGCTAAAATAATCCGCTTTTTCACGCGGGCGGCCTTAGCGCCGCCCGCCTGCTTTTATGCCGTTTGCTGGCTCTCTTTCGCCACGCGCTGGGCCTCTTCCGCCTCCTGCTCTAACAGCTGTTTCTCGTATACCTTAAAGAACGGGAAATAGATGATGGCTGAAACGCAGGCCAGAAGAATCACCAGGATCGCCGCGCGGAAATCCCAGCCTAGCGCCCATGCTGCACCAATCGGCGCCGGGGCAGTCCAGGGTACAACCGAAATAACCCGGCCAATCAGATCCAGCTTCATTGCCGCCCAGGCGAGCACGGCGTTTACCATCGGCGACAGCAGGAACGGAATAAAGAATACCGGGTTCATGACGATTGGCGTGCCGAAAATAACCGGTTCGTTAATGTTAAACAGGCTCGGTACCACGCTCAGACGGCCAATAGACCGCAGATGGGCCGAGCGGCTGCGCAGATAGCAGATAACCAGCCCCATGGTGGCGCCAGAGCCGCCTATCACAATGAAGAACGTCCAGAACGCCTCCATAAAGATGTGCGGTAACGGCGCGCCCTGTGCCAGAGCCTGCTGGTTCATACCCAGGTTGGTCAGCCAGAACATCTGCAGCATACCGGAGACAATTGCCGCCCCGTGGATCCCTGCAAACCACAGCAGATGACCGATCAGCACCGCCAGTAAAATTGCCGGCAATGAATCCGCGGCGGAAACCAGCGGTTTAAAGACGGACATAATGGCCTGCGGAATAAGCATGTCAAACTGATGCTGAATAAACAGGCTGAGCGGATAGAGCGTCAGCACCACCACCAGCACCGGGATCAGCAGGTCAAACGAGTTTTTAATCATCGGTGGAACCTGATCCGGCAGGCGGATCCCGATGTTATGCGCCTTCAGAAAGCGCATCATCTCAACGCAATAGATCGCGACCAGGATCGCGGTAAAGATCCCCGTTCCGCCGAGGCTATCCACCGGTAAAGTGCCGCTCGTTTTCGGTGCCGCTACCAGCAGGAATGCCATAATTGACAGCATGCTGCACATAAAGGGATCGAGCTGGTGAGATTTTACGTAATGCTTGCCGAGGTTATAAGAAATCGCCGCGCAGATGTAGATAGACATAATGCCCATCGTCATATCGAACGGCGTCAGAATTCGTCCTTCAAACTCTTTTGCCAAATCCAGCCAGGCGCGCGCGAAGCCCCAGGTGGTATCCGGGGAAAACGGCGGATAGGCAAACACCAGCAGAAATGAGCCGACGATCATAAACGGCATGGCCGAGATGAAGCCGTCACGAATAGCCATCACGTGGCGCTGCGACGAGATTCGGCCGGCGACAGGGCTAATATAATTTTCTACAAAGCGGAATATCAGATTAAACGCAGCATGGTTAGCAGACATAGCAGCCCTCCTGACAGGCTATAGAAACAGGCCCAACAACGATTATCCTGCCGTTGTGATGAAACATGTTCTGTGAGCGAAAAAGCACATTAGCCATTCGCCCAGCTATACTGCTCAAGTCAGTACGATTCATACACGGCTCTTTGTTATAAGTGACGCAGGGAAGTTACCCATTCAGTATTCATCTGAGCGACCATAACCGCAACCGGTTACAGTAACCGGTTGCGGTGATTGTGAAGAAGATCCAGAAATTGGAAAAATTCTCGATTATCAGCCGGCAATATTTACACTCCGCGAGGCTTATGCCAGATTAAAACGGGCATTAATCAGGAGATCCTAATGAGTCTGCAGTCCGTACGGCAGTTTTTTGCCGAACACGCCCCCGATATCGAAATCATCGAGCTCACGCAAAGCACCGCGACCGTGGCCCTCGCCGCCGCCGCGCATCACGTTGAGCCGGGACAAATCGCCAGGACCCTGTCGTTAAAGGTGAAAGACCGGGTGATACTCGTCGTCTCTTGCGGCGACGTGCGTCTGGATAATAAAAAACTGAAGGATGCATTTGGGGCGAAGGCCCGTATGCTGAGTAGCGATGAGGTCGTCACGCTAACCGGGCATCCCGTTGGCGGCGTATGCCCTTTCGGCCTGGAAAACCCGCTGACGGTCTATTGCGATATTTCGCTGAAGCAGTATCAGGAAGTCCTGCCCGCGGCCGGCGCCATCCACAGCGCGGTACGCATTTCTCCTGACCGGATGGCCCAGCTCACCGGCGCGACCTGGGTTGACGTTTGCCTGTAAAAACGGGCGGAGGGTTACCCGAGGCACTCCTCCGCTGCGTCCTCGTCAAGAGCCGATAAATGCATCAGGATATCGGCCGCGCTCAGCAGGCCGAGATCTGAGCTGACGCCGAGCTTGGTCATGGCGTTGAACTTATGGGCGCGGATGGTTTTGATATTACGATCCAGCCGGGCCGCTATTTCTGGCAACGAATAGCCGTAGGTCATATAGCGAAGAATATGCTGTTCCGTTGGGCTCAGAATTTGGCTGCCGAGGCCCGGCCCTGGGTTAATCAGCGCCTCGTCCGCCTGCTGCGTCGGGTTAATCAGCTGAATAAGCTGCTCCTGCAAGCGCAGGCGGCAGATCGATTTATTCAGCACGCCGTGCAGCATGGAGGGCGTCAGCTGGCAGACTAAACGCGCTTCAGCGCTATCATGCGCTAAAACGATGCGCCGTATTTCAGGACTGGAACAGGCGATTTCATGAAGAAAAAGCAGGCCCTCCATGCGGAAGAGGCGATTGCTGAAAAGCGAAAAAATAACGGCGATAGCTTTTGTCGACTGCAGCGTCCAGCGCAACGATTGGGTATCTTTAAAAAACCGCACAATATAATTACCTGCCCCCGCGCCGGTTAGTATATGGCGCAGCGCCAACTCGGTCAGCATACATTTTCCTACAACAGCGACATATCGAGGTGAAGTGTTTTTTTCCATTGCTTTTGTTCTCCAAAAGCGGCGTAGATATTCAGCTCCTTCATTCCCTGAGCGCTATTAATCCAGGCGTACATCTGCGCATTGCTGCGCAATGAGAGGCGGCGCATAGCGCTATTTTTCTGCGCGCTAATCGTTTTATTGCTCTTTTTCAACAGCGCGGCAATTTGGTTAATTCCCCAGCCTTTCGCCAGCAAACGTAAAACCTTACGTTCAGAAAGCGTCAGAAAAATTGCCGTTGGCCAATTGTCTTCACTATTTCCTGACGCGGCGGATAAGAGCGTCTGGCTGATTCTCTCCCGCGTCGTGCCGTCCGCGTGAATAACCTCAAGCAGATGTTTTACGGACTCATGGCTGGAAACGAGGGTGCTTTGCGCACAGACTAATATCTCCATGGTCTGGAGATCGCAGGCATGGCCAACCATATAGACCCAATGAATATCGCTATATTGGGTCATCAATGAGTGATAGTCCCCGCACACCTCGCGGAGCTGATGGCTTTCACCTGATAAATCAGCGATAACCAGCACCGCCTGCCGTAGCTGAAGCAGAGTCAGCTCCTCCGGAGAGCCGCAAACGCCGAAGGCGTGTTCGGGAAGGTGATCCCCGGCAATTGCCTTCAGCCCACGCTGCATAACTGGTATTTTACTGATAATAATGCCGTATTTACCCTGTCCCAGTAACATAAACCCTCCGCTTCCCATCGAAGACTCGCGCCTTTAACAATAAAGATGAATAATTTGGCGGCCGTTATATTACTGTGCCAGATAGATCTTTATTCGTCTGGCGAGGAATTGAGCCTGACCTTGCCAACTATCAACGCTAACACAGGCAATAACGCTCAATAAGTTAGAAAAATTTAAAATCAAAGTTAGGAAAAGTAATTTATTACGGAGCAGAATAACGCTATTTCATTTGATGCTATTTCTGAAGGCCTTTGGCGACACGCCGCTGTAGCGTCGGAAAAAACGAGAGAAGTAGGTTGAGTCGGAAAAGCCTAAATAATCAGATAGTTGAGCTATCGTCATCCCGGTATACTGCAGATTACGCCGCGCTTCAAGCATCAGCCGATGATGCAAAACCTCCAGCGCGCTGCGGCCATGAAATTCACGGCACAAATAATTAAGGTGCGTCGCCGATATACCCACCCGCCTGGCGTACTCTGCCAGCGGGAGATGTTCGCGATAGTGGCTCTCAATCAGACGAGAAAAGTGACGCATGGCGCTGCGTTTCCTCTCCGCTCTGTCTGCCGCTACCGGAGCCGGGAGGCAGCGTCGGTTCAGCCACACCAGCAGCGCGCCGAGCAGCGAATGGAGCATCATTTCGCGCGCATCAAGCTCTTCACAGTACTCCTCGCGCAGCGCCGTAAACAGTGCCCGAACGTGGCCTCGGGAGCGACTGACCGGCACGCACTGCGGCTGGCTAAGCACATCGAGCTGGCGGCCAAACTGGTTTTCAAAACGGCTGAGCAGCGGCAGCGCCAGCGAGAGCACGAATCCCTGAGTGCCCGGTGAAAAGCGAAATCCGTGAACGCACAGCGCCGGTACCACCTGGATGCAGGCTTCCGTCATCACGGTGGTCACGCCCTCAATCTCGATCTCAGCGCTTCCCTTATGGAGATACAGCAGCTGCACCAGCTCGGCGTGCTGATGCATGCGGATATGCCATTCGTACAGGCTGCTGCGCTGCAAAATAGACTCGCAGTGCAGGAGATCCGGCGTCGGCCAGTCTCGTTCTTCCCCATACAGCTTAAACACGGGAACGCTATTCGTTGCCTGCATTGCGACTCCTGCCCTTTTCAACGCTACGCCACGCGCTCCATTGGCAGACCGACATAGTTTTCCGCAATGGTGGTCAACCCGGCACGTGAGCCAAAATAATAGCGGCGATCGGCCGCCTGCATTTTTTTATCAAACTCGCTCTGCTGCGGGAAATCATGCAGCAGGCGGGTCATAAACCAGCTGAATCGCTCGCCTTTCCACACGCGATCCAGCGCGAAACGCGAGTAGCTGGCCAGAAGGTCGTCACGACCGTGGTGATAGTATTCGCACAGGATCCGCCACAAATAGTTGACGTCTGAGGCGGCGAGATTCAGCCCTTTCGCCCCGGTTGGCGGCACGATATGCGCCGCATCCCCGACGAGGAAAAGCCTGCCGTACTGCATCGGCTCCACCACGTAGCTGCGCAACGGCGCGATGCTCTTCTCAAGTGAGTGACCAGTCACTAACTTTGTGGAGAGTTCGTTCGGCAGGCGGTTCTTCAGCTCTTCCCAGAAGCATTCGTCCGACCACTGCTCTACCTTATCGCTGAGCGGTACCTGTAAATAGTAGCGGCTACGAGTTAGTGAGCGCTGACTACATAGTACAAATCCGCGTTCATGATGGGCATAAATCAGCTCGGGATTCACCGGCGGCGTATCGGCCAGCATCCCCAGCCAGCCAAACGGCCAGACGCTTTCATACTCTTTAAGAAGCTCACGCGGAATGCTTTGCCGCGACACGCCGTGAAAGCCATCGCAGCCGGCGATGAAATCACAGCTCAGCCGGTGCGTTTCCCCGCCGCTGACGAAGGTGATGGCCGGCCGATCGCTTTTCGCATCGTGAATCACCACGTCGCTGACGCCGTAAACGATCGGCGCCCCGCAGTCGGCGCGGGCCGCCATTAAATCCCGGGTCACCTCGGTCTGGCCGTACACCATCACGCTTTTCCCGCCGCTGAGCGCCGTCAGGTCGAGCGGAACACGCTGCCCCTCAAACAAAAACTCAACCCCGTGATGCACCAGCCCTTCCGCGTCCATCCGCTGCGCCACGCCTGCTTCACGGAGCAGATCGACGGTGCCGCTTTCGAGGATACCTGCCCGGATCCGCCCGAGGACGTATTCAGGCGTCTGCCTTTCGAGGATAACGGTTCGAATCCCAGCATTATGCAACAGCTGCCCCAGCAGCAGCCCGGAGGGGCCGGCACCGATTATCGCGACCTGAGTTTTCATAGAGGTGTCTCGCTCTCGAATGGTTAATTATTTGTTTGTTTTTTGTTTATTAAAAGTTCTCATGTGCATTTTTGATAAGTCAGGTGGGAAAAAGAAGGCAATAACGGCGGCAAAAACTGCACTTTTCAACAGTTTTAGCAAAGTGTGGTGCGGTTCAAAATTTATCCATGCCGCCGGGAGCCGGCTTTTTGCACATTGTTTGATCCCGACCCCCTCAGGCAAAGCGAGAGTTCAGGTTAAAGTAGCGACGGACACTACGGCATCGGGCGTTACTGACGGCAGGTATTTATGCAAGCAGATCGGACAGTTCAGCGCACAATTACGCGATTGTGCATTCAGTGTGGTCTTTTCTTACTGCAACACGGGGCGGAGAGCGCGCTGGTTGAGGAGCTTTCTACTCGCCTGGGGCGGGCGTTAGGCATGGACAGCGTCGAGAGCGCCATTTCATCGAATGCGATTGTCCTCACCACCATCAAAGACGGCGAATGCCTGACCTCGACGCGCAAGAATATCGATCGCGGTATTAATATGCACGTGGTGACCGAAGTACAGCATATTGTGATCCTTGCCGAGCATAAGCTGCTGGATTATAAAGATGTGGAAAAGCGCTTCACCCAGATAAAACCGCTGCGCTACCCGCGCTGGCTGCTGGTGCTGATGGTCGGGCTCTCCTGCGCCTGCTTCTGCAAATTAAACAACGGCGGCTGGGACGGCGCGCTGGTCACCTTCTGCGCCAGCACCGTCGCCATGTACATCCGCCAGCTGCTGACCCACCGCTCGATGCATCCGCAGATTAACTTTTGCATTACCGCCTTTGTGGCCACTACTATCTCCGGGCTGATGCTACGCTTGCCGATGTTTGCCAGCACGCCCACCGTAGCGATGGCCGCCAGCGTGCTGCTGCTGGTGCCCGGCTTTCCGCTGATCAACGCCGTGGCGGATATGTTCAAAGGACATATCAATACCGGCCTTGCGCGCTGGGCGCTCGCCAGCCTGCTGACCCTTGCCACCTGCATTGGCGTGGTGATGGCGATGACCATGTGGGGGCTACGCGGATGGGCATAATCACATATCTGTTTGCGCTGGCTCAGGACATGGCGCTGGCGGCCATCCCTGCCGTTGGCTTCGCGATGGTCTTTAACGTCCCGCAGCGGGCGCTGCGCTGGTGCGCGCTGCTGGGCGCCATTGGCCACGGTTCACGAATGGTGATGATGACGGCGGGCTTTAACATCGAGTGGGCAACCTTCCTTGCCGCCCTGCTGATTGGCTGTATCGGCATTCAGTGGTCCCGCTGGTACCTGGCCCATCCGAAGATCTTTACCGTTGCCGCGGTGATCCCGATGTTCCCCGGCATATCCGCCTATACGGCGATGATCTCGGCGGTCAAAATCAGTCATTTTGGTTATTCTGAAGAGATGATGATTATGCTGTTAAGCAACTTTTTAAAGGCATCGTCTATCGTTGGTGCGCTCTCTATCGGCCTTTCTATTCCAGGCCTGTGGCTGTACCGCAAGCGTCCGCGGGTATAGCAAGCCGCGCCGCCGGGATGGCTCAGCCGCTCCATCCCGGCCGGGCGCTGTGCTACTATGTGTGCTATTCCCCCTCTCTATCGTTGTTCAGAGTTGAGATAGTGTTATGTCTTCGCGAATTTTAACTACCGATTTTAGCGGCCTGGATGATTTCATTCAGGATCCTGCGGCCATTCTCGCGAAATCGGCCGGCGGTGCCGTTGCCGTTTTTGCCAACAATACTCCCGCCTTCTACGCACTGACGCCGGAACGCCTGGCCCAGCTGCTTGAACTGGAGAGTAAACTGGCGCGCCCCGGCAGCGATATCGCGCTTGATACGCAGTTCTTTGACGAGCCAACCGCCGCGCCGGCGGCGATCCCTATGGGGAAATTCGCCATGTACGCCGACTGGCAGCCGGACGCCGATTTCCAGCGCCTCGCGGCGCTGTGGGGTATCGCCCTCAGCCAGCCGGTGACGCCGGAAGAGCTGGCGGCATTCGTTGCCTACTGGCAGGCGGAAGGCAAAGTTTTTCATCACGTGCAGTGGCAGCAGAAGCTGGCGCGTAGCGTGCAAATCGGTCGTGCCGGCAACGGCGGCCAGCCGCGTCGTGATGTGAATACGGTCAGCGAGCCGGATAACCATATTCCACGAGGGTTCCGAGGATGAGCATGAAAAACGTTGGCGAACTGATGAAGCGCCTGCAAAAAATGATGCCTGCTCATGTCGAACCGGCGTTTAAAACCGGCGAAGAGCTGCTGGCGTGGCAGAAAGAGCAGGGCAAGCTGCGTTCTGAAGCCCTCGAGCGGGAGAACCGGGCGATGAAAATGCAGCGGACGTTTAACCGCTCCGGCATCCGCCCGCTGCATCAAAACTGTTCGTTTGAGAACTACCGGGTTGAATGCGAAGGCCAGATGAACGCGCTCTCCAGAGCGCGCCAGTACGTGGAAGAGTTCGACGGCAACATCGCCAGCTTTATCTTTTCCGGCAAGCCCGGCACCGGTAAAAACCACCTTGCGGCCGCCATTTGTAACGAGCTGCTGCTGCGCGGCAAATCGGTGCTGATCATTACCGTTGCCGACATCATGTCGGCAATGAAGGACACCTTCGGCAACCGGGAGATCAGCGAGGAGCAGCTGCTGAACGATCTCAGCCGGGTCGATCTGCTGGTGATCGATGAGATCGGCATGCAAACCGAATCGCGCTATGAAAAGGTGATCATCAATCAGATCGTCGATCGCCGATCCTCGTCAAAGCGCCCGACCGGGATGTTAACCAACAGCAACATGGACGAGATGAACAAGCTGCTCGGCGAGCGCGTAATGGACCGCATGCGCCTCGGCAACAGCCTGTGGGTAATTTTCAACTGGGATAGCTATCGTCACCGGGTCACCGGCAAAGAGTATTAAGACATTTCCGATCTCAGGCGGCGTTATACTCAAGAAATTCTTATATAACGACGAAGAGTACCGTTTATGAAATCTGCTAAATCCTTGTTCCGCTGCAGCGTCGCTGCCGCGGCGTTTCTTGTCACCGGCGCGCAGGCTGCTTCGTGGCAGGACTCTCTCTCCAGCGCTGCCAGCGAGCTCAGCAGCCAAAGCGACTCGCAGCAAAGCGGCGCGCTGTCGATGTCCTCGCTGACCAGCCTGCTGAACGGCGGGAGCCAGTCGCTGACCGCCAGCAGCATGAATAATGCCGCCGGCATTATGTCGTACTGCGCGAAGCAGAAGCTCTCCTCGGTGACCAACACCGAAAACGTCAAAAACCAGGTGCTGGATAAGCTCGGCCTCGGCACCCCGGAAAAACAGAAAGAGGACACCGGCTATCTTGAAGGTTTACAGGGTCTTCTGAACAGCAATAACGGCCAGCAGCTGAACCTGAGCACCCTCGGCAGCAGCCCGCTGGCGGAAAAAGTCAAAACGCAGGCCTGCGATCTGGTTCTCAAACAGGGCACGAAATTCCTCTCCTGATCCTCTCCCCCGATGCCGCGTTTGGCGCCTTTACCTGGCCGACGCGGCCGCAACGGCGTTTTTTAGCATCGTTCGTCTCATTTTCCCCCGTAGGGAAGGATGAGACGTCGCTTAAAAATGGCGACTTATAAACCAATTCTGAACCACAGCACAGTTTCATGACTCTACAATTGCAGCAATATGGCGCTGCCATTACAGTATATCGTGGAAAGTGATCTATTCGGCTAGCGGTCAGCTGGCGCTAATGAGGGTAAGCTGTGTCAGAGTTGTTATCCATCGCCCTGTTTCTCACCTCGGTGGTGATTTATGCCTTGAAGGCCGGTCGCAATACCTGGTGGTTTGCCGCTACGCTGACGGTGCTTGGCCTGTTTGTGGTCCTCAACATCACCCTCTACGCCAGCGATTATTTCACCGGCGACGGCATTAATGACGCGGTGCTTTATACCCTGACCAACAGCCTGACCGGCGCGGGCGTCGGCAAATATATCCTGCCCGGCGCCGGAATTATCGTGGCACTGGTGAGCGTTTTCAGCGCCCTGGGCTGGATACTCCGCCGCCGCCGTCATCATCCTCACCACTTTGGCTATAGCCTGCTGGCGCTGGTTCTCGCGCTGGCCTCCGTTGACGCCAGCCCGGCGTTCCGCCAGATTAGCGAGCTGGTGAAATCCCAGTCCCGCGACGGCGATCCGGATTTTGTCGCCTACTATAAAGAGCCGTCGAAAAGCATCGCCAACCCCCAGCTCAACCTGGTCTATATCTACGGCGAAAGCCTTGAGCGCACCTATTTTGATAACGAGGCGTTCCCCGACCTGACGCCCGAGCTCGGCAAACTGAAAAGCGAAGGCCTCGATTTCAGCAACACCGTGCAGCTGCCCGGCACCGACTACACTATCGCCGGGATGGTCGCCTCGCAGTGCGGTATTCCGCTGTTTGCGCCGTTTGAAGGCAACGCCTCGGCCTCGGTCTCCAGCTTCTTCCCGCAGAATATCTGCCTCGGCGACATTCTGAAAAACTCCGGCTACGAAAACTATTTTGTGCAGGGCGCCAACCTGCGTTTCGCCGGAAAAGACGTGTTCCTGAAGTCCCACGGCTTCGATCACCTGTACGGCGCTGAAGAGCTGAAAACCACGGTTGCCGACCCCGCCTACCGCAACGACTGGGGCTTCTACGACGACACCGTGCTGGATGAAACCTGGAAAAAATTCGAACAGCTTTCGCAATCCGGTAAACGCTTCTCGCTCTTTGCGCTGACGGTGGACACCCACCATCCTGACGGTTTTATTTCCCGTACCTGCCAGCGAAAAAGCTATGAAATGGGCGGTAAAAAGAACCTCTCCTTTAGCGCAGTAAGCTGCAGCCAGGAGCATATCGCGGCGCTTATCGAGAAGATCAAAGCCTCGCCCTATTTCAAAAACACGGTGATCGTGGTCTCTTCCGATCACCTGGCGATGAAAAACAGCGCCTGGGAATACCTGAACAAGCAGGATCGCAGCAACCTGTTCTTCGTGCTGCGCGGCGACCAGCCGCAGCAGGATACGCTGGCGGTGAAGCGTAATACCATGGACAACGGCGCCACGGTGCTGGATATCCTCGGCGGCGATAACTACATCGGCCTTGGCCGCAGCAGCCTCTCCGGACAGTCGCTTTCCGGCATCTTCCTCAATATGAAAGATAAGGTGCTGGCCTGGAAGCCTGACGTTATCCGCCTGTGGAACTTCCCGAAAGAGATGAAAAACTTCACCGTCGACGCGCAGAAGAGCATGGTCTCCTTCTCCGGCAGCCACTTCCGCCTGCCGCTGCTGCTGCGGGTCTCCGATAAACGCGTCGAGCCGCTGCCGGAGAGCGAATACTCCGCGCCGCTGCGCTATCAGCTGGCCGACTTTGCCCCGCGCGATAACTTTGTCTGGATCGACCGCTGCTACAAGATGGGACAGCTGTGGTCCAGCGAGCTGGCGCTCTCCACCGACTGGTGCGTATCGCAGGGTCAGCTCGGCGGCGAGCAGACCGTCCAGCGCGTCGATAAGGCCCAGTGGCAGGGGAAGACGGCGTTTAAAGATACCCTTATCGATATGGAGCGCTATAAAGGCAACGTCGACACGCTGAAAATTGTCGATAACGATATTCGCTACAAGGCCGATAGCTTCGTGTTTAACGTCGCCGGCGCGCCGGAGGAGGTGAGGCAGTTTAGCGGCATCTCCCGGCCGGAATCCTGGGGCCGCTGGTCCAACGCGCAGCTGGGTAGCGAAGTCAAAATCGAGTTTAAGAACCCGCTGCCGGAGAAATTCGATCTGGTGATCACCGCCAAAGCCTACGGGCCCAACGCCAATAAGCCGATCCCGGTTCGCGTCGGGGATAGCGAGCAGACGCTGACGCTGGCCAACGACGTCTCCACCACCACGCTGCATTTCGACAACCCGTCGCGCAGCGATACGCTGATCATCGTCCCGCCGGACCCGCAGTCCACCAACGAAGGCAATATTCTCGGCCACGCGCCGCGCCAGCTGGGCATCGGCATGGTTGAAATCAAAGTGGTGAAAAGCGAAGGATAAAACAAGCACGCCCGGTGGTTTTTAAGCCGGGCTATTGTTTTAGCAGGACATCAACAATGCAGCGGCTTTAGCTCATCCGCCGAAAGCCCGGTGATCCGCTGCACCGTCTCTTTATCTAAGCCATCTTGCAGCATACTGCCAGCAATGCGTAGCGCTTCCCGTCGGCTCCCTTCCTGCAGACCTTCCTGCATTCCCTCTTGTCGACCTTCCTGCATCCCTTCTTGTTTGAGTTTTTGAGCGATAGACATCAACCTCTCCTCATACTGTGGCAGACGACGAACCAACTGGCGGATAAACGCGCTCGGATCAGTGGTATTGCCGTACTGCAGCATATAGTGAAACAGCATTCTCAACTGCTTGCGGTTAGTGTATCCCAGCATCACAAGGGCCGCCGACTCTGTGATCCCAGTGAGATCGCGCTGGCGAATATGCTTTTGCATCAGCTCAAGTAGAGCAACCCGACGATGCTGGACAATTTCATTGTCCGGCATCACCGCCACATCAACCAGCGGAAACTGGCAGCCATACAGCTTCTTTGCCATCTCCGGATCAGCAAACTCATTCAGCCAGTTCAGGGAGAAGGGATAGGGGCTGGTCACGCTGTGATAAAAAGGAAAGCCGGACTCTACCACCCGTTTTTACATAGTTTGGTTTGGCGATGATTTTCTGGGAAGCGCCTCGGAGAATAGCGTAGCGGCCAGCAAGCTGGCCGCCATAGACAAAACTTAGTAATCAAACTGACGGTAATAACGACGGATATTCAGGTCGTGACCAGTGTGGTGTTCAAAGTGGGCCGCCAGCCTGTCCACCAGCAGGGTAGACACCACGCACGGCGCCATAATCCAGCGGAAAGCGTCATCAATGCCGTTCAGCGGATAATCGCGCGGGTCGATAACCACCAGGTGGTCGGTTATCTTCTGTGCAAAGCGCTCAACGCGGTCGTCCAGCGCCCGGCATTTGCCCTCACCTTTCACCAGGAACAGCGGAACCTCTTTCTCCAGCAGCTCCAGGGTGCCATGGAAAAACTCGGCCGAACTCACCGACTTGGTTCGCTTCCACTGCATCTCTTCGAGAATACACATTGAGAACAGGTAGACTTCCCCCCACATCTCCGCCCCGCCAATCCACATCATGTAATCACTGGTATGATATTGCGCAGCGATTTTATCTGCCTGCGGATCGAACTGGCGTTTGGCCTGCAGCAGATTTTCCGGCAGCAATTCCAGCTGGCTGGCAAAACGGTCATAATCAGCAAACTCGCCATGACGATAAATCACGCGAAAGAATAACCAGTACAGCAGCATATACTCATATTCCACGCCGTTCTTGTGGCACATCGGAATATGCCAGCTGGCGGCCTCAGCTAATGGTGAATCAGCATTACGTGTAATCGCCACGACGCGAATTCCCTGCGCCTTGCACCATTCAGCAATCGCTACCGACTCTTTGGTATCGCCCGATTTTGATAACGTCACGACAACCGCATCTTTATTTAATTTTTTATGCCCGTGATGAATTAATTCCGCCGCCTGCTCAAGATAAACCGGCACGCCGGTTAATTCTTTAGCAAACTCATTAATGGCCATCATCGGGGCTAAAGAACCGCCTACTGAAACAAAAAATAATGCACTACAGCCACTGTGATAAATATCGTCGGCGACGTTTTCTGCCTGTTGGCGCGCAGAGATTATTTCGCGAGCACTGGTCAGATACTCGTCCTGATTAAAACCCAACATAGTTTTCTCCTGAATAATCAGATTTTACTTTTTAATACGCGGTCAAAATCGTCAAAAATACGTATTGCAAGATCGATGCCCTTGAGTCCTGCGGTATGCCAGGCGAGCATTTGGATTGGCACAAGCAGCAGCAGCGGCGCCAGGTGATGTTCACACGGGCAATTTAGCGCCAGCGTTTGCTCATCTTCCTCACCGCTCAGCGTCAACGTAAAGGCCTGGGCAATGGACGGCGCCATATAATCGCGCAGCGCGCGAGTGCGCTCATCCGGCGCATCTTCAATAAACAGCATCACATGGCGGGCATTGGCCTCCAGATAAGGGCCGTGCATATACGCTTCCAGCTCAAAACCGCTGGAAGGCACGCGCACCGTCTCGGTAAATTTGGTTTCGAACTCCTTCGCCACCCCAACCAGCGCGCCATAGCCGGTGGCGACGAAGCGCTCGCCGCCGCGCAGCGTTTCACCATGCAGGTCAATAAAACACGAAGTGCGGGTCATCACATCCGGGATCGCCGCCGCCAGACGCTGCAATTCGGCAATATAGCGCTGCTCCTCAGCCTCGCTGGCTTTCCCCTGGCTGCGGGCAATTATCAGCGCCATCAGCAGCAGATTCAGCACCGTTGCGCTAAATCCTCGAGTGACAAACCCTACGCTCTCAATGCCGGTATTGATATCCAACACCCCGTCACAGGCCAGCGCTATCGGGCTTTGCGGATCGGAGGTCAGAGCAAAAACCGGTAGATTCGCCGCCTGCACTGTACGCATCGCCTCCAGCGTCGAGGCGCTTTTTCCGCTCTGCGAAATCGCCACCACCAGGTCGGTATGCGGGTCGATGGACT
Organism: Klebsiella sp. 18074; assembly: GCF_902705905.1. Taxonomy (NCBI): domain Bacteria; kingdom Pseudomonadati; phylum Pseudomonadota; class Gammaproteobacteria; order Enterobacterales; family Enterobacteriaceae; genus Klebsiella; species Klebsiella sp. 18074. Next base: position 46,194 of record NZ_CACSIS010000018.1, read on the forward strand.
CATAGTGGGTAAAGTTGTACGGCTCTTTAATCTCCACCAGTACACCAAAGCGTTGTTCAAAGAAATAGCGCGCGCAAAGGGCGGCATTTAGCGACGATCCGGTCGCCAGCAGTAGAATACGGCGCACCGGGTGTTGGCGAGCAAAGGTCTCAATCGCCGCCAGCTTTTGCCGGTAGTCGCGAAGGATCTGCGTCAGGCAGGCGGATTCTTCACTGATGTAAGTCATCATCGTTGGTTTCATAGCTCACTCCCGTTAAAACAATCCAATCCACGAGCCCGCAATACCCACCAGCGCCATACCGCCGATGATAGAGAGCGGCTTAACCTTGCGCCCCAGCAGCCAGTAGACAATGCCGAAGCTCACCAACGGCAACATACAGGGCATAATGTCGTTGATAATGTCCTGCACTTGGGTCTTCGCCTCCCCGGCGCCGAAGGAGATGGGGATGGTGATATCAATCATTGAGGCGGTCATCGCCCCCACCACCATCAGACCGATAATCGACGCCCCGTAGGTCAGGCTCTCCATCATTCCGCTCTTCTGGATCCGCTGTAGCACACCGGTTCCCAGTACATAACCCCAGCGCGTAAACAGCCAGCGCACCAGAATATGCGGCACGTTAAACACCAGCAGAAACAGAATCGGCCCAAGAATGTTGCCCTTCAGCGCCAGGCTGGTGCCAATACCGGTGGCGATCAGGCGCAGCGTGCCCCAGAAGAAGGAGTCCCCCAGCCCGGCCAGCGGCCCCATCAGCGACGCTTTGACGTTATCAATCGCGTTGGCATCCATGTTTTTCTGCTGGCTATTTTTCTCCTCCATCGCCGTGGTGATCCCCAGCAACAGGGTGACGATATGCGGCGTGGTATTAAAGAAAACCAGATGCCGTTTTAATGCTCCAGCCAGCTCCTCTTTGCGCGGATAGAGCTTTTTCAGCACCGGAATCAGCGCGTAAACAAAGGCGAGATTCATCTGCCGCTCATAGTTCCAGGAGAACTCCATCTGGAAGGAGCGCCAGAACACCCGGCGTAAATCACGCGGCGTAATACGGGTTTCTTCCTGCTCCTGCGGCGGCAGGGTCTCTTCAGAAATCATCTTCGTCGTCATCGCTGACTCCTTGTTCTGTCGTCGTACGAGGTGAGCTCAGCGCAGTGACGTTAACCATCACTACCGCCACAATAGCGCCGAGAATGGCGATGCCGGTCACCGGGATTTTCAGGTAGGCCATCAGCACGAAGCCGAGGAAAAAGTACGGCGCGACCTTCTTATTAATCAGTAATCTGGCGAGCATCGCGAAGCCCAGCGCAGGAATAATTCCGGTCGCCACGCTCAGTCCGTGTTTGATAAATTCCGGGATCGTATCGAGCAGGGATTTCACCGCATTGCTGCCGACCAGGAACGACACGGTCACCACCGTCGCCAGCATCAACGACAACCCAAATCCGGCAATCAGATGCATTCGTTCAATGCCGCGCGTATCCGCCCGCTCCGCGTAGCCGTCAGCCTTCTGGCTAAGCATCGGAATAAACATCCCCAGATAGACGTTTTTCAGGATCAACGTCAGGGTGGCAATCGGCAGGCCGAGCAGCAGCGCCGTTTCCGTTCCCGCGCCGGAGGTAATGGCGAACGCCACCCCAAGAATGCCGCCGGTGACCACATCTGGTGGGATCGACGCGCCGACGGAGAAGGAGCCAATAAACGCCAGTTCCAGCGTCGCGCCCATGATCACGCCGGTCTGCACATCCCCGAGCACCAGCCCGGTCAGCAGCCCGGTGACGATAGGCCGTGAAATCAGCGACGTCCCCAATGCGTATTCTGATTGCGCAATAAACGCCACCAGACCGAGTAACAGAGCCTCTACCATAATCTGTCCTCCGGAATTAAAGACATTGCGCAAAAAGCTGTTTGCGATCGTTAGGGACCTGGCGAATTTCAACCTCAACGCCTTTCCCAACCAGTTGTTGCAGCTGTTCTATTTCTTTTGGCAGTAAATTAATTGCCTTAGAGATATTCTGGCTGCCCTCTTTCGCTTTAATCCCGCCAAGATTAATGCTCTTGATATTCCCCACCGCACTGGTAATACGCCAGGCATCGTCCACCGATTCAACAACAATAAATAAATTATATTTATCGGTAACGCCGCTTTTAATTGCCTCAATGGAGTCATCAATATTTTTAATTACCAGTTTTACCGACGGCGGCTTAGCGAGCTTAATCGTGGTTTTCCGCAGCTCATCCTCAGGGACATTATCGTTCGCGATCAAAATACAATCGGCACCGACATATTGCGTCCAGGAAAAGGCTACCTGTCCGTGAAGTAATCGATGGTCTACCCTTAAAAGCGTAATCATAGTGTTCCCTCATTTCAGAAGTCTTTATCAGTGGTCATCGCACTGGCAATCGTCTGATTGCAGTACTGAATGCTCTCTTTGGCGCTTATTAATGCTTCAGAAATTAGCTTTTCGGTATTTTCTTCCCCTGCCGAAATAAGCAGGTCAATAATTAATGGCAGATTTAAACCGGACAATAAATGAAAGTGCGGGCGTGATAAAAAGCGCACAAACTCATTATTGACGCTACCGGCGAAGATATCCGTAATTACAATCAGTTCATCCTCGGCGGGAAAACGCGCCAGCAGCGTCTCCACCTGCTGCGTCAGATCGACCTCCTCTTCCACATAGGCGCACAGGGTATGAATATCCGGCTGTTTACCGAGGATCAGCTCCACGGAATTCAACAGACCGTTAGCAAAGGTGCCATGGCTGGCAAAAATATAGTGTCGTTTCATCCTTACCTCGAAAGCGCATTCCACTGCTTTCTTAATTGCAACCGGCGTGCCAGAAACAGTGGCGCGCCGGTTAGCGTAAGGACGAACAGACGAAAGGAATTAAAACTCTTGATCTTCCTGAATAAATTCTGTTTCCCGCGTCAGGATGTCGTGAATGTAATACAGCTCAACCGGGGGGATTTTGACACTATACCCACTCTCTATGACACTAAAGGCCTCACGCAGAATAACCAGCTCACTCTGCGGACACTGCCTTCCCGTGTAATGGGTCGGTGAAGCGTTGCGAATTAACCGCTCAATCAGACAGCTTATATGCACATACAGCGCCACCTTACGATCATTGGGCACATCGCAGCCGGCCAGATGCTCATAGCGCAGTAAAAACTGCTCAACCTGATTGATCACCTTCCCGGTATCGAGGATCGTCACCGACTCGATCACCCTGCGCAGCGAGAAATTCTTCAGGATCAGGTTATTGATTTCGCTGACCTGCTCGGGCGTAGCCAGTTCGCCGAAGATACGCATCAGCGGCCGGCTTCCTTCGCCAGAAATCAGCGAATCGAGCGAGATCCACGGCAGTTCGGCCAGATGCGGATCCAGGGTGCCGACGATCGCCAGCACCTCGTAGCGGCTCAGCATCGACTCCCGCCGTGCGGGATCGGCGAGAGTTTCCACATCGCAGGCCACAATATCAATGCTGAGGGATTCAGGAATGCTGGCTTTTAACAGCGCCGACAGATTGGCTGCAGCCCCCAGACCGGTGGCGCAGGTGGTAAGAATTGCCCGCGGTTTGTCGGTTTGCGGGTAGTAGAGCTGATGCTCAACCGCGAGGTCATCGCCAATCTCACGGACGATATCTTCCAGCATATCGCCCTGTAAAATGCGCTCGCCAACGTACATCGCCATCCCGGTCGAGACGTTATTAATAATCGCCATCGGGGTAGTCAGGCGGCGGTTAAAGTGGCTATGAATCGCCTTCAGAGAACCCATATCGACCAGAATGATCAGCCCGGAGGCCAGCGCGTGGCTCTCAATGTAGCTTATCACCTGGTTGGCGATAGCCTCCGGCGTTACGTCGAGCGGCATATCAAATGACTCAAACAGCTGACTTTTCAACAGCCGGTTCGCCACATTAGCGATACTGCTGGCGGTGGCGTAGCCGTGAGCCACAATCACCGCACGAGTCACCTGCTGCTGGCTGATTGCGCCGGTTTTTTGCAGCCACAGCACCAATAACAGCAGGTCAATGCGCCGGGGCTCGATATCCAACTTCAGCGCCAGCGCGGCGAGGATCTCTTCGCAAAAGCGATACAGCAGCGGGAATTTCTGCGCCAGAAAGTCCTCCAGTTGGCGGCATTTCTCGCTGCTCATCCGGGACTGCGCCTGGCGGGAACGATGTATCAGGTAGTGGCTCAGGGCGTAGATACAGTTGCCGTTAAACTGGATATTGAAACGCTTTTCAAGGCGATAAAACTCTTCCCGCACCTGGTGGGTGATCAGCAGCAGCATATGAGAGCTATTGGCATCGTGATTATCAAAAATCAGCCGATCGAAGAGGGTTTCAATCTCCTCGCCCATGCTTTTTTGCGCCTCTTCCCAGAACATTTTTTTACTCAGCACCGCCTCGTACAGTGCCAGAACGCGGCATTGAGTATCGTAAATCAGCCCCTGCACCGGGTCGCGCGCGCGCAGTAGCCAGACCAGGCTGGTTTGCGGTTCGACGAGCAGCGGCTCCTCCTGGCCCATCGGTTCACTCAGCGCAGGCGTTGCGGCCATGATATTTTCGGGTAGGTCATGCAAAGTGACGTTAAGCACCTCGCTACCGGGGCATTTAGCCCATGCCGACGCCACCGCGTACTTAATCACGTTCTTCAGTTCACCCACGTTGCCGCGATAAACATAGTGAGCCAGCACCTGTAAAAGCCGCGGCGTCAGCTGGAGCCGGGCGGCGAGCGTGCGCGCCTCCTGCCAGAAAAACTGCAGCGTTAACGCTTCTTTCTCGTGACGACTGCGATTTTGCAAATCCGGCAGGCTGACGAGGATTGGAATACGGCGAATAAAAGTGGTCAGAAAAGTGCTGTGAATATCTTCGGTGGTGGCAAATACCAGCCGCAGCGAAATCGGCAGTCCCTGCGCCGTTTCCCCCACCCGATAGATCTCCTTGCGGTCCAGCCAGGTGAAAAGCTTTTCCTGCCCCTGCGCATCCAGGCGATGGACTTCATCAAGAAACAGCATACCGCCGTTTGCCGCCTCAAACGCCCCGACTTTATCGCCCTGCGCGCCGGTAAACGCGCCTTTGACGTAGCCAAACAGGTTGGCGGCCAGCAGCTCCGGGTTGCTGGCATACTGGGCGCAGTTAAAGCTGATAAACGGCGCATCCGGCTCCAGCAATCCCTGAGCGATAGCGAACTCGTGCATCAGCTCCGCCATATAGCTTTTGCCGGTGCCGCTGTCGCCGGTCATCAGCAGCGGTAGCCCGCCGTTGGGATAAAACAGCGCGGTTTTCATCTGCTCAATCGGTTTACGCAGGCTGCCATCATGGCCGGTCAGTAGTGAAAAATGATCCGCCTGCTCCGGCTGCCGGTCGCTTTCAGCAAGCAGCTCCGCCATGCTGGCGTACTCGCTGCGGGAAAGGGGGAAGAACTGCTGGCGAAAGGCTTTTTTATGCAGAAAATAGACCGGGCGAGTGTTGATCTTTACCAGCACATCCTGGGTAACCAGCTGGTTCAGATAGTGGCTGGCGGTATTTCTTTGCATCGCAAAACGCTGAGCCAGATAGCTGGCCGTGAAGACTTCGCTCAGGTTATCCGGATCAAAAAAATCGGTCTGATTTTGCAGAAAAGCCAACAGTTCTGTTTTACGCATGCATCCCCCATCATCACCATCGCAGGCTCTTATGATGCGGGAAATCCACTAGTCATTGGCGCTTAATTCATTTTTTGCGGTTCAGAGCACAAAAAAAACGGCGTCCAAATCCGCGGACGCCGCACAACAAACCGACTACAGCCGCGCCAGGGCCTCGCGTATTCCTGCGCTCAACATCACTTCCAGATACCGCGTGACCTGTTCAGCCAGTCCGGGAATCACCGTTAAATCCTCGCCCCAGTGCTTTTTATCCTGTAACACCTCCACCACCAGTTCATGCAGAGCACGACCGTTCGCCACTTGCGCCCAGCCTTCAGCAAAGCGGGTTAACCAGACTTCATCATCCTGTAGCGGATACGTCTGCCCGTCACGCTGGCCCCGATAAAAGGCAATCAGCGCCGCCAGAGCGAACGTCAGGCGCGGCGGAATCGTGCCATGCTGGCGAATATTCGTCAGCAGCTGCGGTAGGATCCGGGTACGGAATTTGGTCATACCGTTAAGCGCAATCGACAAAAGCTGATGGCGAATGTACGGATTAAGAAAGCGCCCGGTCACGGCATCAGCAAACTGCTGCAGCTCGTCGGCAGGTAAATCGAGCGCCGGAATAATCTCTTCGCCGATGGTCTGCTGCACATAATGGCGAATGGCCTCGTCCCGCATCGCTTCGCCAACCGTATCCACGCCGCACAACCACGCTACGGGGACCAGTGCGGTATGCGCGCCGTTGAGAATGGCGACTTTACGCTCTTTGTAGGGCCGAATATCGTCGACGATACGGATATTAAGTGGGCAACGGTCGAGTCGCAGTTTCTTCGCCAGCGCCTGCGGGCCCTGAATCACAAACAGCCAGAAGTATTCGGCGGTATCAAGGAACGCATCGTGATAGCCCAGCTCCGCTTCCAGCTTTTGCGCTTCATCGCGCGGGTAGCCGGTCACGATGCGGTCAACCAGCGTGGAGCAGAAGGTATTGGCCGTTTCAATCCAGTCGCTAAAAGCCGCAGGCAACTGCCACTCTTGAGCATAGCGCAGCACCAGCGCCTTCAGCGCCTCGCCGTTATAATCAATCAGCTCGCAGGGAATAATCATCCAGCCCTTATCCGCTGCGCCGTCGAAATGGCGGAACCGTTCGAGCAGGAGCTGAGCCAGCTTCGCCGGGAAGCTCACCGGCGGCATATCGTCGGGCCGATCTCCTGCATGGTAGCTAATGCCCGCTTCGGTGGTATTCGAAAATACGAACTCAATTTCCGGGTTACGAGCCAGCGCGAGATAACCGGCAAAATCCTGCCAGGGGTTGATCTCGTTATTAACGGAGCGAATAACCCGCGCCTCGCTCACCGCCTCACCGCGTTCATCCAGTCCGCGGATCACCGTGGTGTAAAGCCCGTCCTGGGTATTGAGCGACGGCGGAAACTCGGTGTTGATCGGGCGAACAATAGTTACCCCAGCGGCCAGATCGGTTTGCTCATTCAGCAGATCCAGCTGCCAGTCAATGAACGCCCGCAGGAAATTTCCCTCGCCAAACTGAATCACCCGCGTCGGGTACTGAGCCCCCGGAAACTCTTTTCTGTTTAATGTTTTCATGGCCTTCCCTGCTAAAAATGAATGACGCCTTTGATCAGCTGGCGATTGTTAATCACTTCGCTTTCATAGATTTCAGCCAACGATTTGAAATCGTAACGATGGGTCAGCATCATCCTGGCGGTCACTTTCCCCTCAGCCATCAGCCGCCCGACTTTGGCAAAATCCTCTTCCGTCGCATTGCGACTGCCCATCATGGTCGTCTCTTTCTTATGAAACTCCGGGTCCGAGAATTGCAGTTCGCCTTTAAACAGGCCGACGAAAACAATGCTGCCACCGTGGCGAATTAAATTCACGGTGTTATTCATCGCATGCTGGTTCCCCGTCGCGTCGATCACTTTTTGCGCCAGAGAGCCGCCAAACGTCTCACACAACTGGTCGGTAAACTGCGGATCTGAGGGGTCAAGGGTGGTCAGGCTAAGATGCTGCGCCACATGATCGCGCCGCGCCGGGCTGGTATCCGCCACCACTACCTGCGCGCCGTCGGCTTTGGCGATTGCCGCCGCGCCCAGGCCAATCGGTCCCGCACCAACCACCAGCACCTGCTCTCCCGGCTGAATATCTGCGCGACGCACCGCGTGGGCGCTAATGGCGAACGGCTCAATCAGCGCCACCGCCTCAGGATCAACGTCATCAACCACCAGCAGGTTCTTCACCGGAACGCTGAGATACTCGCTAAATCCACCGTCGCGATGCACGCCGATCACCGAAATCTTCTCACAGCAGTTTGTCCGCCCGCTCAGGCAGGCCGGACACTGACGACAGGCCACGTAAGGAATAACCGCAACCTGTTGGCCGCTCTTCAGATTAAGAATATTTTTACCGAGGCCAATAATCTCGCCGCATATTTCATGGCCAAGTACTCGCGGGTAGCTAAAAAATGGTTGATTACCGCCCCACGCATGGATATCCGTCCCGCAAATCCCCACCGCTTTTATTTTAATCAGAACTTCATCATTGCCAGGAATGGGAATCTGGCGTTTTTCCCAGTTAAGTTTTTTGGGTTCCTGACACACTAATGTATTCATCGACGTCATAATTATTGCCTCCGTATTTGTTGGCTTAGATATCGATGAAAAAAACTATCCAGGATAAAGTCATTATCAAAATTGTGAAACCTCACGCACAAAACCGTTTTAAATCCGGTTTTAATATCTAAAAAAACAGGGAGTCTATGTATGAGCCGTTCACAAAACCTTCGTCATAACGTGATTAACCAGGTCATTAACGATATGGCGCGCGGTTTTATTCCCTCGCCGCTGCCCTCGCAAAGCGCGCTGGCGGAGATGTACAACATCAGCCGCACCACCGTGCGCCATATCCTCAGCCACTTATGCGAGCGCGGCGTGCTGAGTCAGGTCAATCAGGATTACCTGATCCTCCGCCTGCCCGAAGTGCAGGACGGTTTCGATGGTTCCAGCGCCTCACTGGCCGAACAAAACCGCATCTTCGAACAGGCATTTTTCACCATGATCAACCAGCGCCAGCTGCGCGCCGGAGAGATGTTTTCCGAGCTACAGCTGGCGCGGGCGGCGGGCGTCAGCCCGGTGGTAGTCAGAGAATTTTTATTGAAGTTCAGCCGCTACAACCTGATTGAAAGCGAAAAACGCGGCCAGTGGAATATGAAGAAATTTGAGCAATCCTGGGCGGAGCAGCTGTTCGAGCTGCGAGAAATGCTGGAAACCCACGCGCTCCAGCACTTCCTCAACCTGCCGGACAACGATGCCCGCTGGCTACAGGCGAAAACCCTACTTGAGCGCCATCGAGCGCTGCGGGACAGTATCGGTGACAGCTTTCGTATGTTCTCGCAGCTCGATCGAGATTTTCACACACTACTGCTTTCCGCTGCTGATAATATATTTTTTAATCAATCACTTGAAATCATTTCCGTTATCTTCCACTTCCACTACCAGTGGGATGAGAGCGATCTTAAGCAGCGCAATATCATCGCCATTAATGAACATATGACCATTCTGAGCGCGCTTATCTGCCGCAGCGATCTGGATGCCAACCTGGCATTGCGTAACCACCTGAACTCCGCAAAGCAGTCGATGATCAACTCCCTCAAGCAGAATGAGTCCCTTCTTTATTAAGTACCGATTAAAAACATCAAATGATTATCAGGAGCACAAATCTAAAAACGTAATCCAATGTGAGAAAAAAGGTTATTTATGCTGATAACAAGTCGACTTACTTTACTGTTAAATGTGTGGGTGGTGTTTAACACTGCTCAATGTCACTTGTCGTTCAAATAGAATAGCCAGGAGTCCGGCGTGGAACCCAAAAATATAGCTATTGACCCGCAAACCACCTTTGAAAAAGGTAAATCGGAGACGATTTCAGCTCCGTTAAATAATACATTGCAGTGTAGCGCTCGTATTAAGAAAATTCAGACAACGGCAATAGTTCTGTTATTTCTGGCGGCGGTCATTAACTACCTTGACCGAAGCTCATTATCCGTCGCTAACCTAACCATCCGCGGGGAGCTGGGATTAAGCGCCACCGAAATAGGGGCGCTGCTGTCGGTCTTCTCTCTGGCCTACGGTATCGCACAGCTCCCCTGCGGGCCGCTGCTGGACCGCAAAGGTCCGCGCATCATGCTGGGGCTGGGGATGTTTTTCTGGTCACTGTTTCAGGCCGTTTCGGGGATGGTGCACAGTTTTACCCAGTTCGTCCTGGTGCGCATCGGCATGGGGATCGGTGAAGCGCCGATGAACCCTTGCGGCGTCAAGGTGATCAACGACTGGTTTAATATTAAAGAGCGTGGCCGCCCGATGGGCTTCTTTAACGCCGCCTCAACTATTGGCGTCGCCATTAGCCCGCCGATCCTCGCCGCAATGATGCTGGTGATGGGCTGGCGTTGGATGTTTATTACCATCGGTATGCTGGGGATTTTTGTCGCTATCGGCTGGTATATGCTCTATCGCAACCGGGAAGATATCAATCTCACCGCCGACGAGCAGGCGTACCTGAATGCCGGAAGCGTGAACGCTCGCCGCGATCCATTAAGTTTCGCCGAATGGCGCAGTCTGTTCAAAAACAAAACCATGTGGGGAATGATGCTGGGCTTCAGCGGCATCAACTATACCGCGTGGCTGTATCTGGCCTGGCTGCCGGGCTATCTGCAAACGGCGTATAATCTCGATCTGAAAAGTACCGGTTTTATGGCCGCGATCCCGTTCCTTTTCGGTGCCGCAGGCATGTTAATCAACGGCTATGTTACCGACTGGCTGGTTAAAGGCGGCATGGCCCCGATTAAGAGCCGCAAAATTTGCATCATTACCGGTATGTTCTGCTCCGCCGCGTTTACGCTCGTCGTACCCCAGGCGACAACATCAATCGTTGCGGTGCTGTTAATCGGTATGGCGTTGTTCTGTATTCACTTTGCCGGAACCTCCTGCTGGGGATTGATTCACGTCGCGGTGGCCTCACGAATGACCGCTTCCGTCGGCAGCATTCAGAACTTCGCCAGCTTTATCTGCGCGTCCTTTGCCCCTGTGGTGACCGGGTTTATCGTCGACACCACCCACTCATTCCAGCTGGCGCTGATTATCTGCGGCTGCGTCACCGCCCTCGGCGCACTGGCCTATATTTTCCTGGTCCATCAACCGATTAGCGACCCGCGTAACAGCTAAACCTTACCGCCTTGCTGACGATGGGGCGCTAAATTCCACGCTCATCTCATACTGCTTTAAGGCCAATGGCGCATAGCCTGCGGCTTTAAACAGCGGGGTAAAGGTTTCAGGGATGGTCACCGACGTGCCGAGCCCCGGAAACTGGCGGGCAAGAGCAATCAGCATTTCCCGTCCTAGCCCGCGCCCACGGGCGGCGGGTTCAACCCACAAAAACTGGATCTGCGGCCTGCTGGTTAACGTCGCCAGCACGGCAAAGGCCTGCTGATTGAGGGTGAACGCCCGGCATGGCAGGGTGCTGAAGGTGAGCGGGTCCATCAGCCACGGCAGCCGACCGTTGATTTCCGCCCCCGCCCTGCGCGTCAGGGCCAGCACATCACAATCTTGCAATACGGGTGGATCATCACTTCCGACCAGTGAACTTAAATAGCCGCACAGTCCGTGCCGCACCTCGAAGCCCAAAGATTGATACAGCGCCATCGCAGCGTGATTTTCGCGGATCACCTCCAGCCACATCCGCCGCACGCCCCGGGCCTGTAATGAGGCCATCAGCGACGTCATCAGCGCGCGGCCGGCTCCTTTTCCCCGCCAGGCCGGCCGCACGGCAAAGGCCGCTAACCGGGCTTCATCGCCACGTCGGGCGACAACGGCCATCGCTGCGGGTACATCGCCATCCATCCAGACGCGGGAATCCAGCAAGCTCAGCCCTTCGGCACTGAAGCGCTGGACAAAAACCTCCACCGACAGCGTGACGGGAACCAGGTAATCCTCAAAACAGTCGCTAAGGATAGTCGCCAGCAGCTCAATGCTGAACTGGGTAGCCGGAACGGCGGTAAGCTCCATGTATTTCTCCCACAGGCTGCTATTCTGTGATGATGAAAAATAACACTATAACCGCCGCCGTCGCATTAAGCCTGACTCAGGAGAGCGATATCCCTCTCCTGCCCACTATTGAGCGCTCTGCCGCCCAGGCTTTTCGCCAAATCCCGGCGCTGGCCTGGCTGGCGCAAAGCGAGGTGATAAGCGCCGATCGCCACCGGCTGTTTCTTGAAACCGAACACAGCCTGTTGGCCGTTGCCGATGAACAACCGATAGGCTTTCTACTCACCGAACCACTGGATGATGCGCTGTTTATCGTCGAGATTGCCGTCCATCAGGCGTGGCAAGGGCGAGGCATTGGCCGCATGATGCTGGAGCAGGTGATTGAGAATGCCCGAAGAGCGGAATATCCAGCGGTCACGCTCACCACTTTTCGCGAAGTGCCGTGGAACGCGCCGTTTTATACGCGCCTGGGCTTTTCGATGCTGGACGAGCTGACGCTGCCGTCAGGACTGGCGGCAAAAAGAGAGCTGGAAACGGAACATGGACTGGCACCAGAAACGCGCTGCACCATGCGGCTGGCGCTGTGACCTCCGGCGCTGCTTTCATCGCCTGAATATGGTACAAAGTATCATTCAAAACTTACCCGCTGATACCCGTATGTCCTGGTCAATCGATATCATTTCCTGCATTACCGATCGCTTTGTTGAACTGACGGCGACCGAAAAGCGCATCGCGCAGTTTATTCTCGATGATGTCGCGGCGGCGGCGGAACTGCCCATCGCCGAGATGGCGCGGCTGACCAACACCAGCCAGGCCTCGGTCACCCGCTTCGCGCGGGCGCTAGGCTGCAAAGATGTTCGCGAGCTGAAGATGAAGCTGGCGCAATCTCTGGCGGTCGGGCAGCGCTTTATTCTTGATGTCCCGGACCTCGAAGGCGTGCAGGGGATCTATGAGTCAATCATCGGCGTACTGGAGACCAATCGTCGGGCGCTGGATATCGAGGCGCTGAAGCGCGCGGTCAGCTTGCTGAGCGATGCGCGACAGATTCTGGCGCTCGGGATGGGCGGCGGCTCGACCATCTGCGCGCAGGAGATCCAGTATCGCCTGTTTCGCCTCGGCCTGCCGGTCGTCAGCCAGAACGACGGCCTGCTGGTGCGCATGATGAGCTCGGCGGTGACGCCAAAGGATGTGGTTATCGTGCTGTCATTAGGCGGTTATACCAAGGAAATCATTGAAAGCGCGGCGATTGCCAGCCAGTACGGTGCGAAGGTGATCGCGATTACCCCCGCCGGGACGCCGCTGGCGGAGCAGGCCGATCTGGTGCTGCCGCTGCTGGTGCGCGAAAACGACTATATCTTCAAGCCCAGCACTTCGCGCTATGCGATGCTGGCGATGGTTGATGTGCTGGCCACCGAACTGGCGATGGCCAACAAAACCCAGGCCAAAGGCCGGCTGCGCCGTATTAAGCTGGCGCTAGACAGCCATCGCGGCGGCGTCGACCGCCAGCCGCTGGGTGACTAAACCGCGCTAGCGGCGATAAACCTCTCCGCCTGCTGGCGGGTGCGCTCCACCGCCTGCCCGGCGCGATAAAGATCGCTCCCCAACCCGGCTCCGGCACACCCGGCCTGCACCCAGGTCGTCAGATTCTCCGGCGTCACACCGCCTACCGCCAGCACCGGTACTTCCGGCGGCAGCACCGCTTTCAGCGCGCGAATATAGTCCGGGCCAAAAGCGGAAGAGGGAAAAATCTTCAGCCACTGCGCCCCGGCATCCAGCGCACTAAACGCCTCCGTCGCCGTTGCGCACCCGGCGCAGACCAGCATCCCGCGCGCCACCGCCTGGCGGATAACCGCAGGCTGGGTATTCGGCGTGACGATAAGCTTCGCCCCGGCATCGGCCAGAAAATCGACCTGCTCAACCTTCAGTACCGTCCCTGCGCCAATCACCGCCTGCTCGCCAAACTGAGCCACCATCTGCGCAATACTCTGCTGCCAGTCCGGTGAATTGAGCGGAATTTCAATATAGCGAAACCCTGCGCCAATCAGCATATCAATATGCTCTGCCGCTTCTGCGGGGCGAATGCCGCGCAAAATCGCCACCAGTTTAAGCTTGTTCATTCATTATCCTCGCCATGCCGCTCAGCAATGCCTCATCGCCGCTACAGCTGTTGACCGTCATCCCGCACGCCATCATCGCTCGACGATAGCGGGCATTCAGCGCCGGGTCCCCCACCAGGGTGACGGTTGATGTACGATAACGCTGACCCAGAGTTGCGACTTCAGCGCCAATCAGCAGCCCGGAGAGATAGTCGCTGACCGATGTCGCCGCCAGCGCTCCCAAAACCCGCGCCGCTCTGGCGACAAACAGTTCGCTAATTAACGATGGTTGCGCCAGCCCCTTGTCCAGCCCCAGTTCAAAAGCGGCGTCGTCCGGCAACTGGGCCGTAAGCCCCTTGCCGAGCAGCGATTGCGTCATCAGCAGATGATGCAGCTCGCCGGTCATCGCGGTAGCAAAGTGGCGCACCACGCCGCGCTCCACCTGCACCCATTTACAGTGGGTGCCCGGCATCACGTAGCACTCCGCCGGGGCCAGTTGCCACGCGCCCAGCAGCTGCGTCTCCTCCCCGCGCATCACGTTGTACTCCCCGGCCTGTTCAACCTTGAGGCCGGGAATAATCCACACGCCTTCGGCAACGGCAAACAGCTGTTGCCCAGGGGCATCAATCGCCGCCGGACAAGGCAAGTACGGCACCGATTGCCAGCCCGCGTCGCTGCCAATCATCCCGGCCATCAGCACCGGAAGCTTCTCCGCGCCGCGCCAGGGAGTCAGGTATTGCTGGAATACATCGGCGGGCGCTTGCCCGCTCAGGCGGGTGATGCCCAGCGGCAGCTGCTTCGTCTCGACGCACTGGCCGTTGCGAATCAACCAGCCGCGCAGCTGGGTGGAGCCCCAGTCGACGGCAATGTAGTCATTCATTGCACCTCTCCTGAAGTCTGAACCACAGCCGTCTTCGCCGGAATCGCCTGGCCTTCCCGCTCCTGGGTAATTATTTCCAGCGCTTGCTGACGGCTAATTTTGCTCGCTGGCGTCATTAAGGTCACAAATACCGAAGAGATAAGGCTACCGAGAACCGAGGGAATGCACGGATTTCCCCAATACGCCAGCCAGTCAGCCTTAACCAGAATGACTATCGAGACCAGCATGCCGCTGAGCAGCGCCGTTAGCGCCCCCTGCCAGTTAAACCGCAGCCAGAAGTGACCAAGAATCGAGCAGACGAATAGGCCGGACATCAGCATTGAGATCATTTTGGTGATATAGCTGATGATATCGTTGGACGTCAGGGCAAAGATCATCGCCAGGCCAATAACGAACGCCAGCATCCAGCGCGACAGCGTAATGGCTTTATCTGCTGGGGGCATTTTCCCGGTCACCAGGGTATACACATCGCGCATCATGATAGCGACGGCGGCTATCGCATCGGAACTCGCCGACGACATGGTGGCGGAAAGACCCGCAATCAGCACCACCAGCCCCAGAATCGCCGGTAAAAAACTGGTGGCGAACAGGAAGGCGTAGTTACTGTTTGCCAGATTCGGGTTCATCGTCCATGCTGCCATACCGATAATCGCCGGTAGAATCGAAAAAAACAGGTACAGGACGCCGGTATAAATAAAAGAACGGCGCACCGAAGAGACATCTTTACCCGAGTAGATTCGTTGACGATAAGATGGCGTCGCCAGCACGCCGACGCAAATCACCATCGCCAGCGATAGGGCCGGAACAGCGCCCAGTTTGTCAATCGCAAACAAGCTCATAGCCTTCGGATCCATGGCCTGGACGATCGCATCCCAACCGCCCACGTGTACCACGGCCAGAATCGCCATCAGGATAAAACCGAAAAACAGAATTAACGCCTGAATGGTATCCGTCCATACCACTGCGGAATAACCGCCGATGATCACATAAATCGCGAAAGCTAATGAAATAATCACTTTTGCCAGCGTCAGGTTTATCCCCGCGGCCCAAGCTAAATACATACTGCCGCCAAGAATATGTGCGCCAAGCCAACCAATGGAGGCAATAAATATCATTATCCCGACGACATTTTTAATTAAATGGCTGCCCCCGGTATAATAAGAAAGCTCCTCGCTCATAGTCATAAAGCGGAGTTTACGTACCGGCGCAAACAGCCAGGCTACCAGTAAAATACCGATTGCCCCACCTACGCCATACAGCATCCCGGCCCAGCCGTTGCTATAGCCGAAACCTACCGCGCCCATGCTCGACCCCGTCCCTACCATGGTCGCTACGGTCGATCCCAAGGTCAGAAACAGCGGTAAGGAACGACCGCCCAGTAAAAAATCATCGCCGCTTTTTTGATTACGCGAAACGTACCAGCCAAGCCAAATCATCGCCAACGCGTAAATAATAAAGCCGACTAAAAAGATATGACTATTCATCGTTCACATCCTGCCAGTTAGGGTTATAAAAGGTAAGAGGTTACGGAGCGCTGAATTATTTCAGCGCTCAAAAATCCTGTTTATATTTCTGATTAATACAAATTTATACGCGAGCCGCGTTATAACAGGTCACATCTACTTCGACTTTGCAATCCACCACCAGATCCGCCACACAGCAGATACGGGCTGGCGGGTTATCGCCAAAGAACTCGCGGAACACTTTGTTGAAGGACTGGAAATAGCGCGAATCGGTGAGGATCACTTTGACGTGTACGACGTCGGCGAGGGTATAGCCCGCTTCGGTCATGATATCCACACAGTTTTGAATCGCCAGGCGCGACTGGTCGACAATCCCCCCTTCCACCACTTCGCCATCTTTCATCGGCGTCTGACCGGAAACGTACAGCCAGCCGCCCGCCTCCACCGCGCGGGCGAACGGGAGATGCTGCCCGCCGGTGCCGGTTCCGCCTTCCACGCCATAACGTTTAATACTCATCTTTCGCTCCTTAGTTCATTCGGCGGCGCAGGAAACGTCCCGCGCGCCCGGTAATCTTTTTATCGCTGCCGTAGCTCATCACGCCGTTGACCATCACCGCCTCTATGCCGTCCGCCGGTTGTTTCGGGTCGGAGAAGCTGGCGACATCGCGCACCGTTTGCGGGTCAAACAGCACCAGATCGGCGAAGTAGCCCACTTTCACCAGCCCACGTTCCGCAAGCTGAAAGCGTACCGCCGAGAGGCCGGTCATTTTGTGAATGGCGGTAGTCAGCGGAAACAGCTGTTCATCGCGACTGTAGTGGCCCAGTACCCGAGGGAAAGCCCCCCACAGCCGTGGATGTGGCATCGGGTCGTTCGGCAGGCCATCGGAGCCGATCATGGTGACCGGATAACGCAGCACCCGCCGCACGTCCTGCTCGTCCATGTTGTAGTAGATTGCGCCCGCAGGCATCAGCCGCGCCGCCGCATCATGGAGGCTCACCTGCCAGCCATCGGCAATTTGCTTGAGGGTTTTACCGGCCTGCTCTGGCTGCGCTTCCGACCAGGTGATAACGATGTCGAACTCATCGGTGACCTGCTTCATATCCAGCGTCGACGAACTGGCGGAATAGGGGTAGCAGTCACAGGCAATCTCCTGCCGCTGGCGCATCTCATCGAAGAAAGCCAGCGTCTCCTTCGTGCGACCCCAGTTTTTCGCCCCGGCGCACTTGTGATGCGAGACCACCACCGGCACGTTGCCGTGGCGACCAATGCGAAACGCTTCGTCGAGCGCTTCCAGAATGGGTTCAAACTCCGAGCGCAGGTGGGTGGTGTAAATTCCCTTCTCCGCCGCCAGCTCTTCCGCCAGCGCCATCACCTCTTCAGTGGTGGACCGGAATGCGCTGGCGTAGGCCAGACCGGTACTCAGCCCCAGCGCCCCCTGACGCAGTGCATCGCGCAGTTGAACACGCATCCCGGCGATTTCGCTTTCCGTCGCCGGGCGGAACAAATCATCCATATGATTGTTGCGCAGCGCGGTATGGCCAATCAGCGTGCCGACGTTCAGTGACGGCTTCGCCGCCTCCACCGCGTGGGCGTAAGCCTCAACGGTGGGATAAATAAACTGCTCCTGCTCGCCCAGCAGGTTCATCGGGTCGGGCACGCCGTCGCGCATGGTTGCCGTCGCCGCGCTGATCCCGCAGTTGCCGACAATCACCGTCGTCACCCCCTGGCTCAGCTTGGGCAAATACTCCGGCATACGGATGACGTTGATATCGTCATGGGTATGCACATCGATAAACCCGGGGGCCAGCACGCGCCCCAGCCCCTCAACCACCTGCTCCGCCGCCAGATTCAACGCCGGGGCCATATCCACAATCCGATCGCCCTTCACCGCTACGTCACCACGAAACTGCGGCCCGCCGCTGCCGTCGATGACGGTGACGTTTTTGAAAAGCCAGTTAACTCTCATCGCAATTACTCCCTTTCAACTCTGCCGACAAGTTAACCATTTACAAGGCGGAAAAACAGTGGAAAACTACGCAAAAACCAGATCAATTTATGATACTTTTATTCATAAAACATAACGATCAAATATTAAATTTATATTTATCAATAAATTAAAATTGATACCCGACTTTTATCCGAGCATAAACCCTTAAAGGATAGTGTTATGAAATACCATTCCGATACGCTTGTCCCGCACAAAGCCGCCGTGATGTCCGCCCCGGCAAATCTGCTGGCAGAGGATATCTGCCTCCCCGCCGCGCTGCTGAAAAAAACGGCGCTGGAAAATAACATCGCCTGGATGCAGCGCTACGCCGATGCGCGCGGCGTCTCGCTGGCGCCGCACGGCAAAACGACGATGACGCCGTGGATTTTTCAGGCCCAACAGCGGGCCGGCGCCTGGGGTATCGGGGTCGGCAGCGCCTGGCAAGCCAGCGCGGCGATGGCCAGCGGCATCCAGCGCGTGTTGATGGTTAATCAGCTGGTCGGCAAGGCCAACATGCAGGCCGTTTCGCAGCTGAAAACCCACTACCGCAGCGTTGACTTCATCTGCTGCATCGATAGCCTCGCTAACGCCCGCACGCTGTCGTCCTTTTTTGCCGAACGCCGGCAAACCCTGGACGTGCTGATTGAGCTTGGGGTGCCCGGCGGACGCTGCGGCTGCCGCAGCGTAGAAGATGCGCTGGCGCTGGCGCAGGCCGCGGCGGAGCTACCGGGCCTGACGCTGCGCGGGCTGGAGCTGTATGAAGGGGTGCTGCACGGGGACGATCCGCAGCCGCAGGTGGAAGCGCTGCTGCGCCAGGCCGCCGACCTCGCCTGCCGAATGGCGCCTCTGGTTGAAGGCGAGTTTGTGCTGACCGGCGCCGGCACCGTTTGGTACGACGTGGTGTGTAACATCTGGCTGGCGGCGGAGAAACCGGCGAACTGCCGGATCGTTATCCGCCCCGGCTGCTATATCACCCACGACCGGGGGATCTACGATATCGCGCAGCAGGAGCTGGTGGCGCGGGATCCGATCGCCTGCGATCTGGCCGGCGATCTGACCTCAGCCCTCGAGCTGATGGCGATGGTGCAATCGGTTCCGGAATCGGATCGCGCGGTGGCTAACTTCGGCAAGCGCGACTGCGCTTTCGATGCCGGACTGCCGCAGCCCATCGCCCTCTA
Source organism: Klebsiella sp. 18074 (assembly GCF_902705905.1). Taxonomy (NCBI): domain Bacteria; kingdom Pseudomonadati; phylum Pseudomonadota; class Gammaproteobacteria; order Enterobacterales; family Enterobacteriaceae; genus Klebsiella; species Klebsiella sp. 18074. The sequence continues at coordinate 65,482 of NZ_CACSIS010000018.1, forward strand.
TCGTCACGGTGCGCAGCTATCCGCCGAGGGGATCGCGAGCGTGGGGATCATGGATCAGCACTGCATGCTGCGCCTGACGCCGGGTAGCGACGTGCAGGTTGGCGATATCCTGGTCTTCGGCACCTCGCATCCGTGCCTGACCTTCGACAAATGGAAGGCGCTGCTGCTGGTCGACGACGACTACAACCTGCTGGAAGAGCTGGATACGCTGTTCTAAATAGTGCCTTTCCCGGAGGCGGCGCGCTGCGCCTGTCCGGGCTACCAGTCCGTAGACGGCTGTGAACGTAGCCCGGACAGGTGCGCCAGCACCGCCTCCGGGGATTTTCACGTTTTCACGGCTCCGGGCCATCTTACGACTCCTCTTCCTCTCCTCTTACCCCGTTACCCAGCGCAATAAACTCCTCCAGCAGCGCGGTCAGTTGCTGCATTTTCTCTGCGGTAAACTCAGATTCAATCAGGCGATAAGCCTCTTCTACCTGGGTCTGCGCGCTGTCATATAGCTTCAATCCCGCTGGCGTCAGCGAAACGTACAGCTTGCGCTGATCGCTGACCGGCTTTAAGCGCAGCACCAGGCCGTCGCGCTCCATGCGGGTCAAAATGCCGGTCAGGCTCGGGCGCAGAATGCAGGCGCGGAAGGCGAGGTCGTGGAAATCCATCGACGGGCTTTCGGCAAGGATGCGCACAATACGCCACTGCTGCTCGGTGAGATTATGCCGTTTGACGATTGGCCGGAAATGGCCCATCGCCGCTTCCCGCGCCTGCAACAGCGCAATGGTTAACGAATCATGCATCACATACCCTCTACATCACATTTCAGAATCTATTAACAAGTTAATAATTAGCGCTTATTTGCCGATGACGCAACCGGTTTCTGCTGCTGAAAAGTACCAGCCCTTTTATAATTTAAAACTAACAATATGATTATAAACAATTAAATTTAATTAGTGTAAATTTATTGTTAATCAGATCACAAAACATTCACTTCTGTTTGCCAAAGCCTTCAGCAAGGAATAAAAGATAATCATTAACATATTAATGAAATCCCTTAAGCTTCAGAAATCAGTACCAGAGGAGTGGTGAATGAAAGGTACCATCTTCGCCGTTGCGCTTAACCACGGCAGCCAGCTCGACGCCTGGCACGAAGCGTTCCAACAGGCCCCGTACAAAACGCCGCCGAAAACCGCGGTCTGGTTTATCAAACCGCGCAATACCGCGATCGGCAGCGGCGACGCAATCCCTCACCCGCAGGGGGAAACCGTGCAGAGCGGCGCCACCGTGGCGCTGATCGTCGGTAAAACCGCCCGCGGCGTCTCCGTCGAAGAGGCCGCCTCCTGCATCGCCGGCTACGCGCTGGCCAACGACGTCAGCCTGCCGGAAGAGAGCTTTTACCGCCCGGCGATCAAGGCTAAATGCCGCGACGGTTTCTGCCCGCTGGGCGCCCTCGTCCCGCTACAGAGCGTCGATAACCTGACCATCATCACCGAAATCAACGGTCGCGAAGCGGATAGCTGGAACACCGCCGACCTGCAGCGCGGCGCCGCCGAGCTGCTGAGCGCCCTGAGCGAGTTCGCCACCCTCAGCCCCGGCGACGCCATTCTGATCGGCACTCCGCACGCCCGCGTCACGCTGCGCCCCGGCGATCGCGTACGCATTCTCGCCGAGGGTTTCCCGGCGCTGGAAAACCCGGTCGTCGCAGAAGGAGAGCTGGTATGAAACAGGCACGTATTGAGTGGCAGGGTCAGGTACGCAGCGCGCAGGTCGACGATCGCGAGCAGGTTATTCTCGATGACGGCACCCGGCTGCAGGAGGGGGAGTTCCGCTGGCTACCGCCCGCCGACGGCACCCTGTTCGCGCTGGGGCTGAACTACGCCGACCACGCCAGCGAGCTGGAATTCAAGCCACCGGAAGAGCCGCTGGTGTTTATCAAAGCGCCGAACACCTTCCTCGGCCACCGCCAGGAGTCGGTGCGTCCGGATAACGTCGAATATATGCACTACGAAGCCGAGCTGGTGGTGGTGATTGGCAAAACCGCGCGCAGGGTCAGCGAGGCCGACGCCCTGGACTACGTCGCCGGCTATACCGTTTGCAACGACTACGCCATTCGCGACTATCTCGAGAACTACTACCGGCCGAATCTGCGGGTAAAAAGCCGCGACACCCTGACGCCGATCGGCCCATGGATCGTCGCGAAAGAGTCGATCCCGAATCCACATAACCTGGCGCTGCGCACCTGGGTCAACGGCGAGCTGCGCCAGCAGGGCACTACCGCCGATCTGATCTTCAGCATCCCGTTCCTGATCGCGTATTTGAGCGAGTTTATGACCCTGCAGCCCGGCGACATGATCGCCACCGGCACGCCTAAGGGGCTGTCTGACGTGGTGCCGGGTGACGAAGTGATCGTCGAAGTCGAGGGCGTGGGCCGCCTGGTCAACCACATCATCAGCCAGCAGGCGTATGAGGAGAAGCTGTCATGAAAAAAATTAACCACTGGATCAACGGCGAAAGCGTGGCAAGTGCGGAGTACTTCCACACCACCAATCCGGCCACCGGCGAAGTGCTGGCAGAAGTCGCCTCCGGCGGTGAAGCCGAGGTGAATCAGGCGGTTGCTGCGGCCAAAGCAGCGTTCCCGAAATGGGCCAACCTGCCGATGAAGGAGCGCGCGCGCCTGATGCGTCGGCTGGGGGATCTGATCGACCAGAACGTTCCGCAGATCGCAGCGATGGAGACCGCCGATACCGGCCTGCCGATCCACCAGACCAAAAACGTGCTGATCCCACGCGCCTCGCACAACTTCGAGTTTTTCGCCGAAGTGTGCCAGCAGATGAACGGCAAGACCTATCCGGTTGACGATAAGATGCTCAACTACACCCTCGTGCAGCCGGTCGGCGTCTGCGCGCTGGTGTCGCCGTGGAACGTGCCGTTTATGACCGCCACCTGGAAGGTGGCGCCGTGCCTGGCGCTGGGCAACACCGCGGTGCTGAAAATGTCCGAGCTGTCGCCACTCACCGCCGACCGCCTCGGCGAGCTGGCGCTGGAAGCCGGTATTCCGCCAGGGGTGCTGAACGTGGTGCAGGGCTACGGCGCGAACGCCGGCGACGCGCTGGTGCGCCATCATGACGTGCGCGCGGTGTCGTTTACCGGCGGCACCGCCACCGGGCGCAACATCATGAAAAATGCCGGACTGAAAAAGTACTCGATGGAGCTCGGCGGCAAATCGCCGGTGCTGATTTTTGAAGATGCCGATATCGAGCGCGCGCTGGATGCCGCCCTGTTCACCATCTTCTCAATCAACGGCGAACGCTGCACCGCCGGCTCGCGCATCTTCATTCAGCAGAGCATTTACCCGGAATTCGTCAAGCGCTTCGCCGAACGCGCCAGCCGCCTGCGCGTCGGCGACCCGACCGATCCTAACACCCAGGTCGGGGCGCTGATAAGCCAGCAGCACTGGGAAAAAGTCTCCGGCTATATCCGCCTCGGCATCGAGGAAGGCGCCACGCTGCTGGCTGGCGGCCCGGATAAGCCCGCCGACCTGCCCGCGCATCTTCGCGGCGGCAACTTCCTGCGCCCGACGGTGCTGGCGGATGTCGATAACCGCATGCGGGTTGCCCAGGAAGAGATTTTTGGCCCGGTGGCCTGCCTGCTGCCGTTTAAAGACGAAGCCGAAGGCCTGCGCCTCGCCAACGATATCGAATACGGCCTGGCCTCCTATATCTGGACCCAGGACGTCAGCAAGGTCCTGCGCCTCGCGCGCGGGATTGAAGCCGGGATGGTCTTCGTCAATACCCAGAACGTCCGCGACCTGCGCCAGCCGTTCGGCGGCGTGAAGGCCTCCGGCACCGGCCGCGAAGGCGGTGAGTACAGCTTCGAGGTGTTCGCCGAAATGAAAAACGTCTGTATTTCCATGGGTGACCATCCGATCCCGAAATGGGGCTTATAAGGAGCACAAAATGGGCAAATTAGCGTTAGCCGCCAAGATTACTCACGTACCTTCCATGTATCTCTCCGAGCTGCCGGGGAAAAATCACGGCTGCCGCCAGTCGGCGATCGACGGTCATAAGGAGATCGGTAAACGGTGCCGGGAGATGGGCGTCGATACGATTATCGTCTTTGATACCCACTGGCTGGTCAACAGCGCCTACCACATTAACTGCGCCGACCATTTTAAAGGGGTCTATACCAGCAACGAGCTGCCGCACTTTATTCGCGACATGACCTACGACTACGACGGGAATCCGGAGCTGGGTCACCTGATTGCCGACGAAGCGGTCAAGCTCGGCGTGCGCGCCAAGGCGCACAACATTCCGAGCCTCAAGCTGGAGTACGGCACCCTGGTGCCGATGCGCTATATGAACAGCGATAAGCATTTCAAAGTGGTGTCGATCTCCGCTTTTTGCACCGTTCACGACTTCGCCGACAGCCGCAGGCTGGGGGAAGCCATCGTCAAGGCCATTGAGAAATATGACGGTACCGTGGCGGTCTTCGCCAGCGGCTCCCTGTCGCACCGCTTTATCGACGACCAGCGCGCCGAAGAGGGGATGAACAGCTACACCCGCGAGTTTGACCATCAGATGGATGAGCGGGTGGTGAAGCTGTGGCGCGAAGGCAAATTCAAAGAGTTCTGCACCATGCTGCCGGAGTACGCCGACTACTGCTACGGCGAAGGCAATATGCACGACACGGTGATGCTGCTCGGGGTGCTCGGCTGGGATAAATACGACGGCAAGGTCGAGTTTATCACCGACCTGTTCGCCAGCTCCGGCACCGGCCAGGTTAACGCCGTCTTCCCGCTGCCGGCTCAGGCGTAAGGAGTCCGCGATGCCACATTTTATCGCCGAATGTACCAGCAACATCCGCGAGCAGGCCGACCTGCCGGGCCTGTTCGCCGAGGTGAATCAGGCGCTGGCCGCCACCGGTATTTTCCCGATCGGCGGCATCCGCAGCCGCGCCATCTGGCTGGATACCTGGCAGATGGCCGACGGCAGGCACGATTATGCCTTCGTGCATATGACGCTGAAAATCGGCAGCGGGCGCAGCCTCGAAAGCCGCCAGCAAACGGGAGAGATGCTCTTTGCCCTGATCAAAGCGCACTTCGCCGCGCTGATGGAGAGCCGCTACCTCGCGCTGTCGTTCGAGATTGAGGAGCTGCACCCGACTCTGAATTACAAACAGAACAACGTCCACGCGCTGTTTAAATAATTGACGTCATCCGGACGCGGGCTCCCCGACCTCGGCGCTCTCGTCCGGGCAACCCGATGGTACCAATTGCAGGCAATGTCACAGGAATCCCTATGCTCGATAAACAGACCCGCACCCTGATCGCCCGGCGGCTGAACCAGGCCGAAAAGCAGCGTGAACAGATCCGCGCCATCTCGCTCGATTATCCCTCGATCACCATTGAGGATGCCTACGCCGTCCAGCGCGAGTGGGTTGAGCTGAAAATTGCCGAAGGCCGGGTGCTGAAGGGCCATAAAATTGGCCTGACCTCAAAGGCGATGCAGGCCAGCTCGCAGATTAGCGAGCCGGACTACGGCGCGCTGCTCGACGATATGTTTTTCCACGACGGCAGCGATATTCCCACCGACCGCTTTATCGTTCCGCGCATCGAGGTCGAGCTGGCCTTCGTGCTGGCCAAACCGCTGCGCGGCCCGAACTGTACGCTGTTCGATGTCTATAACGCCACCGATTACGTGATCCCGGCGCTGGAGCTGATCGACGCCCGCTGCCACAACGTCGACCCTGAAACCCAGCGCCCGCGTAAGGTATTCGACACCATCTCCGATAACGCTGCCAACGCCGGGGTGATCCTCGGCGGCCGGCCGGTTAAGCCCGATGAGCTGGATCTGCGCTGGATCTCCGCGCTGATGTATCGCAACGGAGTCATCGAAGAGACCGGTGTTGCCGCCGGCGTGCTGAATCACCCGGCCAATGGCGTTGCCTGGCTGGCGAACAAGCTGGCGGCGCACGACGTGCAGCTGGAGGCCGGGCAAATTATCCTCGGCGGCTCGTTTACCCGTCCGGTACCGGCGCGCAAAGGCGATACCTTCCACGTCGATTACGGCAACATGGGCGCGATTAGCTGCCGCTTTGTGTAGGGGAAAGAAGATGAATAATGCGTTTAAAGATGCGCTGCAGGCCGGGCGCCCGCAAATCGGCCTGTGGCTGGGACTCTGCAGCAGCTACAGCGCCGAGCTGCTGGCCGGCGCCGGATTCGACTGGCTGCTGATTGACGGCGAACACGCGCCAAACAACGTGCAGACGGTGCTGACCCAGCTACAGGCGGTGGCACCCTACGCCAGCCAGCCGGTGGTTCGCCCTTCGTGGAATGACCCGGTGCAGATTAAGCAGCTGCTGGACGTCGGGGCGCAAACTCTGCTGGTACCGATGGTACAAAATGCCGACGAAGCGCGGCTGGCGGTGAAAGCCACGCGCTATCCGCCAGCCGGTATTCGCGGCGTGGGCAGCGCCCTGGCGCGGGCTTCCCGCTGGAACCGTGTCCCGAACTATCTTCATCAGGCCAACGATGCTATGTGCGTGCTGGTACAGATTGAGACCCGCGAGGCGTTGAAAAATCTGCCGCAGATCCTCGACGTCGAAGGGGTGGACGGCGTGTTTATCGGCCCGGCGGATCTCAGTGCCGATATGGGCTTCGGCGGCAACCCGCAGCACCCGGAAGTGCAGGCGGCCATTGAAAGCGCCATCGTTCAGATTCGCCAGGCAGGCAAAGCCCCGGGCATTCTGATGGCAAACGAGCAGCTGGCAAAACGCTATCTCGAACTCGGCGCGCTGTTTGTCGCCGTCGGCGTCGACACCACCTTGCTCGCCCGCGCCGCCGAAGCCTTAGCCGAGCGCTTCGGCGCCAGCGGAACGGCAGCCCAGTCCGGCGTCTATTAAGAACGCCACATCGCGACCCTACAAAAATTCCCATTAGAGGAAAGACCATGAGCGACACATCATCAGCCATTCCGGAGACGCGCGATCCCGCCAATCAGCACAAGCAGCTGACGGCGCAGCAGCAGTCGGTTATCAATAAGCTGTTTCGCCGCCTGATCGTATTTTTGTTCGTGCTGTTTATCTTTTCATTTCTCGACCGCATCAATATCGGCTTTGCCGGGCTGACGATGGGCCAGGATCTGGGGCTCAACGCCACCATGTTCGGCCTGGCCACCACGCTGTTCTACGCCACCTACGTCATCTTCGGTATTCCGAGCAATATCATGCTCAGCATCGTCGGCGCCCGCCGCTGGATAGCCACCATCATGGTGCTGTGGGGGATCGCCTCGACCGCCACGATGTTCGCCACCGGTCCCCATAGCCTGTACGTGCTGCGCATGCTGGTGGGGATCACCGAGGCCGGCTTTCTGCCCGGCATCCTGCTCTATTTAACCTACTGGTTTCCGGCATTTTTCCGCGCCCGCGCCAACGCCCTGTTTATGATTGCCATGCCGGTGACCACCGCCATCGGTTCGATTGTTTCCGGCTATATTCTGTCGCTGGACGGCCTGTTCAACCTGCACGGCTGGCAGTGGCTATTTTTGCTCGAAGGGTTCCCGTCGATGCTGCTGGGCATCATGGTCTGGTACTGGCTGGATGACTCCCCGGCAAAAGCCAAATGGCTGACCGCGGAGGACAAAAAGTGCCTGCAGGAGATGATGGATAACGACCGGCTGACGCTGGTACAGCCGGAAGGCGCCATCAGCCACCACGCGATGCAGCAGCGCAGCCTGTGGCGTGAAGTCTTAACACCGATCGTGCTGATGTACACCCTGGCCTATTTTTTCCTGACCAATACGCTCAGCGCGATCAGCATCTGGACGCCGCAGATCCTCAAAAGCTTTAACGAGGGAAGCAGCAATATCACTATCGGCCTGCTGGCGGCGATCCCGCAGATCTGTACCATTCTGGGGATGATTTACTGGAGCCGACACTCGGATAAATGCCAGGAGCGCAAGCACCATACCGCCCTGCCGTTCCTGTTTGCCGCCGCCGGCTGGCTGCTGGCCTCGGCGACCGATCACAACCTGATCCAGATGCTGGGGATCGTCATGGCCTCGACCGGATCGTTCAGCGCGATGGCCATTTTCTGGACCACACCGGACCAGTCGATCAGCCTGCGCGCGCGGGCCATCGGGATCGCCGTGATCAACGCCACCGGTAATATTGGATCGGCGCTCAGTCCGTTTATGATCGGCTGGCTGAAGGATCTAACCGGCAGCTTTAACAGCGGCCTGTGGTTCGTCGCCAGCCTGCTGGTGATGGGCGCCGTGATTATCTGGGCCATTCCGATGAAAGCCTCGCGCCCGCGCGCCACGCCTTAAGGAGCGGCTATGCCCCAGCGTTCGATCGCCAATATCGATATCAATAAAGAGTACGATGAAAGCCTGGGCACGGAAGACGTGCACTACCAGTCGTTTGCCCGCATGGCGGCCTTTTTTGGCCGCGACATGCAGGCCCATCGCCACGACCAGTATTTTCAGATGCACTTTCTCGATACCGGGCAGATTGAGCTGCAGCTCGACGACCACCGCTACTCGGTGCAGGCGCCGCTGTTCGTCCTGACGCCGCCGTCGGTGCCGCATGCGTTTATCACCGGCTCCGAGAGCGATGGTCACGTGCTAACCGTGCGGGAGGATCTGATCTGGCCGCTGCTGGAGGTGCTCTATCCCGGCACCCGGGAGGCCTTTGGCCTTCCGGGGATGTGCCTGTCGCTGGCCGATAAGCCGGACGAGCTCGCGGCGCTGGCCCACTACTGGCGGCTGATTGAGCGCGAATCGACCGCACAGCTGGCGGGGCGCGAGCATACGCTGGTGCTGCTGGCGCAGGCGGTGTTCACGCTGCTGTTGCGTAACGCCAGGCTCGACGACCACGCTGCCAGCGGCATCCGCGGCGAGCTCAAGCTGTTCCAGCGCTTCAACCAGACCATCGACGGCCACTACCACCAGCACTGGACGGTGCCGGATTACGCCAATGAGCTGCATATTACCGAATCAAGGCTGACCGACATCTGCCGGCGCTTTGCCAACCGGCCGCCGAAGCGCCTTATCTTCGACCGGCAGCTGCGCGAGGCCAAGCGGCTGCTGCTGTTTTCCGATAGCGCGGTCAATGAAATCGCCTGGCAGCTGGGGTTTAAAGACCCGGCCTATTTTGCCCGCTTTTTTCATCGCCTGGTCGGCTGCTCGCCCAGCGCCTTCAGAACGCAAAAAGTACCGGTCTCCTGAGCGTTCCCTGCCAGCGGCGCCCGGGCGATAAGCTCCAGGCCCCGGCAGGCGCGGCACGGCCGGAGAAGTCGGCTGCCGCCATCCCCGGCGCGCAGCGGCAAAACAGCGAAAAACCAACCCGGATCACAGAACGCCATCCCGCCTGAAAAGTACCTGCCGTTGACCTAAAAGTCTCTTCACGAAACCCACGTAAACCGCTTCAATTAAACAACAAAAAGAAAACATAAATTTAACCTTTGTACCCTGAATGCTTCGAGTCTCAGCCGAAAAGGCGCCGCCCGAAGCATGACGGGATATGCCGCTTAATACTGAAGAGGTCCCGATGAAACCTGAAGATTTCCGCGCAGACGCTAAACGCCCGTTAACCGGGGAAGAGTACCTGAAGAGCCTGCAGGACGGCCGCGAAATTTATATCTACGGTGAGCGCGTCAAGGACGTCACCACTCACCCGGCGTTCCGCAACGCCGCCGCCTCCGTCGGCCAGCTGTACGATGCGCTGCACAAACCGGCGCTGCAGGACTCCCTGTGCTGGAACACCGATACCGGCAGCGGCGGCTATACGCATAAGTTCTTCCGCGTGGCGAAGAGCGCCGACGATCTGCGCCAGCAGCGCGACGCCATCGCCGAGTGGTCGCGCCTGAGCTACGGCTGGATGGGCCGCACTCCGGACTACAAGGCCGCCTTCGGCTGCGCGCTGGGCGCCAACCCGGCGTTTTACGGCCAGTTCGAACAGAACGCCCGCAACTGGTACACCCGCATTCAGGAAACCGGCCTGTACTTTAACCACGCCATCGTCAACCCGCCGATCGACCGCCATAAGCCGGCCGATGAGGTGAAAGATGTCTACATCAAGCTGGAAAAAGAGACCGATGCCGGGATCGTGGTCAGCGGGGCGAAAGTCGTCGCCACCAACTCGGCGCTGACCCACTACAACATGATTGGCTTCGGCTCCGCGCAGGTGATGGGGGAAAACCCGGACTTCGCGCTGATGTTCGTCGCCCCGATGGATGCCGAAGGAGTGAAGCTTATCTCCCGCGCCTCCTACGAAATGGTCGCCGGCGTCACCGGATCGCCTTATGACTACCCGCTCTCCAGCCGCTTCGATGAGAACGACGCGATCCTGGTGATGGATAAGGTGCTGATCCCGTGGGAGAACGTGCTGATCTATCGCGATTTCGATCGCTGCCGCCGCTGGACGATGGAGGGCGGCTTCGCCCGCATGTACCCGCTGCAGGCCTGCGTACGCCTGGCGGTTAAGCTCGACTTTATCACCGCCCTTCTCAAGCGCTCGCTGGAGTGTACCGGCACCATGGAGTTCCGCGGCGTGCAGGCGGATCTCGGCGAAGTGGTGGCCTGGCGCAACATGTTCTGGGCGCTGAGCGATTCGATGTGCTCCGAGGCGACGCCGTGGGTTAACGGCGCGTACCTGCCGGACCACGCCGCGCTGCAAACCTACCGCGTGATGGCACCGATGGCCTACGCCAAGATCAAAAATATCATCGAGCGTAACGTCACCAGCGGCCTGATCTACCTGCCGTCCAGCGCGCGCGACCTCAATAATCCGCAGATCGACCAGTATCTGGCGAAATACGTGCGCGGATCCAACGGTATGGATCACGTCGAACGCATCAAGATCCTCAAGCTGATGTGGGACGCGATCGGCAGCGAGTTCGGCGGCCGCCACGAACTGTATGAGATCAACTACTCCGGTAGCCAGGATGAGATTCGCCTGCAGTGCCTGCGCCAGGCGCAGACCTCCGGCAACATGGACAAAATGATGGCGATGGTCGATCGCTGCCTTTCCGAGTATGACCAGCACGGCTGGACGGTGCCGCACCTGCACAATAACTCTGATATCAATATCCTGGATAAGCTGCTGAAGTAATTCACAGCGGGAGGTCACAATGCAATTAGATGAACAACGCCTGCGCTTTCGCGATGCCATGTCCAGCCTGTCGGCGGCGGTGAACGTGATCACCACCGAAGGCGATGCCGGCCGCTGCGGCATCACCGCCACCGCGGTGTGCTCGGTAACCGATACCCCGCCGTCGGTGATGGTGTGTATCAACGCCAACAGCGCAATGAACCCGGTATTCCAGGGCAACGGCAGGCTGTGCATTAACGTCCTGAACCATGAGCAGGAGGTGATGGCGCGCCACTTTGCCGGAATGACCGGGGTGACGATGGAGGAGCGCTTCAGCCTCTCGTGCTGGCAGAAGGGCGTGCTCGGGCAGCCGGTGCTGAAGGATTCGCTGGCCAGTCTCGAAGGCGATATCAGCCAGGTGCAGACCATCGGCAGCCACCTGGTGTATCTGGTCGAGATCAAGAACATCACCCTAAGCCAGGAAGGCCACGGGCTGATTTACTTCAAGCGTCGTTTCCATCCGGTGATGATGGAGATGGCGGCCGCCGTCTAGCCAGGCCCGCTCTCCCCCCTGCTGCCAGGGGGGAGAAATTCTTGTGATCTCAATCACATATTATCCCACTGTTCATTTCCTGCCCAACCGCTTACTCCCGCAAGTGACCGCTTAATCCGCCATACAACCACTCGTTGATTTACCCAACTTTACGCGCGCAAAGTTCTGGCAAGATCGTCCCCAGCATAGTGACTCAATACCTCCTCAAAATTACGTTCAGACGGCTTCGGCCAATTATTCAACTCATAACGCCAGGTTTTACTATGGATACTAAAAAACTATTCAAGCACATACCCTGGGTGATTCTTGGAATCATCGGGGCATTTTGCCTTTCGGTCGTCGCCCTGCGTCGCGGGGAGCACGTTAGCGCCCTGTGGATTGTCGTCGCATCGGTATCGGTCTATCTGGTGGCCTACCGCTACTACAGCCTGTACATCGCCCAAAAGGTGATGAAGCTCGACCCAACCCGCGCAACGCCGGCGGTTATTAACAACGATGGCCTGAACTACGTGCCGACCAACCGCTACGTGCTGTTCGGCCACCACTTTGCCGCTATTGCCGGCGCGGGCCCGCTGGTCGGCCCGGTACTGGCCGCGCAGATGGGCTACCTGCCCGGTACGCTGTGGCTGCTGGCCGGCGTGGTTCTGGCGGGGGCGGTGCAGGACTTTATGGTGCTGTTTATCTCCTCGCGCCGTAACGGTTCGTCGCTGGGTGAAATGATCAAAGAAGAGATGGGACCGATTCCGGGGTCGATTGCCCTGTTCGGCTGCTTCCTGATTATGATAATCATCCTTGCGGTGCTGGCGCTGATCGTCGTGAAGGCGCTGGCAGAAAGCCCGTGGGGCGTCTTTACCGTCTGCTCAACCGTACCGATCGCGCTGTTTATGGGGATCTACATGCGCTTCCTGCGCCCGGGACGCGTGGGCGAAATTTCGGTTATCGGTATCGTGCTGCTGGTGGCTTCTATTTACTTCGGCGGCGTGATTGCCCACGACCCGTACTGGGGCCCGGCGCTGACCTTTAAAGACACCACCATCACCTTCACCCTGATCGGCTACGCGTTTATCTCCGCGCTGCTGCCGGTATGGCTGATTCTGGCGCCGCGCGACTACCTGGCGACGTTCCTGAAAATCGGCGTTATCGTCGGCCTGGCGCTGGGCATCGTTATCCTTAACCCGGACCTGAAAATGCCGGCGGTCACCCAGTACATCGACGGTACCGGCCCGCTGTGGAAAGGTGCCCTGTTCCCGTTCCTGTTTATCACCATCGCCTGCGGCGCGGTCTCCGGCTTCCATGCGCTGATCGCTTCCGGTACCACGCCGAAGCTGCTGGCAAACGAAACCGACGCGCGCTTTATCGGCTATGGCGCAATGCTGATGGAGTCCTTCGTGGCGGTCATGGCGCTGGTTGCAGCGTCTATCATCGAACCGGGCCTCTATTTTGCGATGAACACCCCGCCGGCCGGCCTCGGTATCGTGATGCCGAACCTGCATGAGATGGGCGGCGAAAACGCCGCGATGATTGCCGCGCAGCTGAAAGAAGTCACCGTTCATGCGGCGGCTACCGTCAGCTCCTGGGGCTTTGTGATTTCGCCTGAGCAGATCCTGCAAACGGCGAAAGACATCGGTGAACCCTCGGTGCTGAACCGCGCGGGCGGCGCCCCGACCCTGGCCGTCGGTATCGCCCACGTGTTCCACAAAATCATCCCGATGGCGGATATGGGCTTCTGGTACCACTTCGGTATTCTGTTTGAAGCGCTGTTTATCCTTACCGCCCTCGATGCCGGTACCCGTGCAGGCCGCTTTATGCTCCAGGATCTGCTGGGCAACTTCGTGCCGTTCCTGAAAAAAACCGATTCGCTGGTTGCCGGTATCGTGGGGACCGCGGGCTGCGTAGGCCTGTGGGGTTATCTGCTGTATCAGGGCGTGGTCGACCCGCTGGGCGGCGTGAAGAGCCTGTGGCCGCTGTTCGGCATCTCTAACCAGATGCTGGCCGCCGTGGCGCTGGTTCTTGGCACCGTGGTGCTGGTCAAAATGCAGCGTACCAAATACATCTGGGTCACCGTCGTTCCGGCCGCATGGCTGCTGCTGTGCACCACCTGGGCACTGGGTCTGAAACTGTTCAGCACCAACCCGCAGATGGAAGGCTTCTTCTTTATGGCCCAGCAGTACAAAGAGAAGATTGCCGCCGGCGGCGAGCTTAGCGCGCAGCAGATTGCCAATATGAACCATATCGTGGTCAACAACTACACCAACGCCGGTTTAAGCATCCTGTTCCTGGTGGTGGTCTACAGCATCATCTTCTACGGCATCAAAACGTGGATCAACGTGCGTAACAATAAGGTACGTACCGACAAAGAGACCCCGTACGTGCCGGTGCCGGAAGGCGGCGTGAAGACCTCTTCACACCACTAATCCAGCCCCGTTCAGCCCCGCTTCGGCGGGGCTTTTCAGTGAGCAACGCGGGCATTGTTGGCACCCTTCGGAACGGACGCGCGGTACCTGAGGACGGCGGGCGCTGCCCGGATGCAAAATGGCAGGTCACATCGCCTGCATCAGCGAACTTTATGCCTGTAAGGATAATTTGATGTTTGGTAACTTAGGCGAAGCAAAGAAGTACCTCGGTCAGGCGGCGAAGATGCTGATTGGCATTCCGGACTACGACAACTACGTTGAGCATATGAAAGCCAACCATCCGGATAAGCCGTATATGACCTACAACGAATTCTTCCGCGAGCGCCAGGAAGCGCGCTACGGCGGGAGTGGCGAAGGCGGCGTACGCTGCTGTTAATGGAGGCACGCATGACACCGATTGCAGTCACCCTGCTGACCGGATTTCTTGGCGCAGGCAAAACCACCCTGCTGCGGCATATTCTCAATGCACAGCACGGCTTTAAAATCGCGGTGATCGAAAACGAATTTGGTGAAGTCTCCGTTGATGATCAGCTGATTGGCGATCGCGCCACACAAATCAAAACCCTGACCAACGGCTGCATCTGCTGCACCCGTTCCAACGAGCTGGAAGATGCCCTGCTCGACCTGCTCGACAGCCGCGATCGCGGTGAGATTGCCTTCGACCGGCTGGTGATTGAGTGCACCGGCATGGCCGATCCCGGTCCGATTATTCAGACCTTTTTCTCCCATGAGATCCTCTGTGAACGCTACCTGCTGGATGGGGTGATTGCGCTGGTTGATGCGGTCCACGCCGACCAGCAGATGAACCAGTTCACCATCGCCCAGTCGCAGGTGGGCTACGCCGACCGTATTCTGCTGACCAAAACCGACGTCGCGGGCAGCAGCGAGACGCTGCGCGAACGGCTGGCGCGCATCAACGCCCGGGCGCCGATTTATGCGGTAACCCACGGCGATATCGATCTGAGCCAGCTGTTTAATACCGGCGGCTTTATGCTGGAAGAGCGGGTAGTGAGCGCTAAGCCGCGCTTCCACTTTATTGCCGACCAGCAAAACGACGTGTCGTCGATCGTGGTGGAGCTGGACTACCCGGTGGATATCAGCGAGGTGTCGCGGGTCATGGAAAACCTGCTGCTCTCATTCGCCGAGCAGCTGATGCGCTATAAGGGGATGCTGTGGATTGACGGCGAGCCTAACCGCCTGCTGTTCCAGGGCGTCCAGCGCCTGTACAGCGCCGACTGGGACCGCCCGTGGGGCGAAGACCAGCCGCACAGCACGCTGGTGTTTATCGGCATTAACCTGCCGGAAGAGGAGATTCGGGCGGCGTTTGCCGGATTGCGGAAGTAGCGGTTCGCACGGGCCCTCTTCCCGTGGAAGAGGGCTAGCGTGAAGGCATCAGGAAGCGCAGAACTCATTCCAGGTAGCACGATAGATAACGTTTCCTTCGGTGTACTTGCAGGTTACGGCCTCATCGCGCAGCTCGAGCGTTTTGCTTAAGGTATTAGAGTCATTTTTAATCACGAAAATGTAAATTTAAGTGTTTAATTATTACTATAGAAACATTTTCGGAAATTATTAGAAAGCGAACTAGTTCAGCGCCAATCAATATCTCCCGCCTCGTTCAACGGATGTTTAGGAAAAAAATTAAACTGAATCTAAACGCCAAAACGTTAATCATTGACGCTGCGATAAATCAACTAATCAACAACATCAATAGAGGGTTTTAATAACAACCTCAGCATAAAACCTCGACAGCCATCACATTTGCAGTCGTAAACGTCGCTTGTTAGGGTGTCCTCAGATGAATTTAATGACGAGGCATAAACCATGAAAAAGCTCAATATCCTTATCCTTTCTGCTCTGACCGCCGTTTCCGGCTCAGCAATGGCGATGGGCTTTACCGTCGAACAGGGGAAAAATTTTACCAACCTCAATATGGAACTGGGTAAATCCTCCTCCGGCGTTTATGCCGAAAGCAACTGGCTCAAAAACACCGACGACGGCACCCAGACCGGCGGCGTTGGCGCGGGTTATAACCTGGAAGTTGGTCCGGTGATGTTCAATGCCGGCGCAAAAGCTATCTACCTTGGGCCGAAAAAAGGCGATAACGGCGTGGCGTTCCCAATCGGTGGCGGCGTTAACGTTGCGCTGACCGACAGTATCCACGTATTCGGTGAAGGTTATGCCGCGCCCGAAGGCCTGAACAATAGCGTGAAAAACTACGTTGAAGCCAACGGCGGCGTGAGCTGGACGCCGATTACTCCGGTCACGCTGAAAGTAGGTTACCGTCACGTGAGCGTCGACGGGAAAGACGGTCGTCCGAACCACACCCTGATTGACGGCGCCTATATTGGTGGTGGGGTCACCTTCTGACAACGTCGATAACAGTAAAAAAACCTGCCGGACGGCAGGTTTTTTCTTTTAGCGTTCTGAGCTTACCGGCGAATCACCACCAGCTTCTGGTTCACAAACTCTCGAATCCCCAGATCCGCCAGCTCGCGGCCAAAACCGGAGCGCTTGACGCCGCCAAACGGCAGCTCCGGCGCGGTATCGGTCAGCCAGTTGATATAGACCATCCCGGTCTCAATTCGTGACGCCATTCGTTTCGCCCTCTCGGTATCCAGGCTGAATATCGCGCCGCCGAGCCCGTAGTGCGAATCGTTCGCCAGGCGGATCGCCTCATCGTCATCCTTCACCACATAAATTTGCGCCACCGGGCCGAAGAACTCTTCAAAGTACGCCGGATTATCGCGGGTGATGCCGGTCAGAATGGTCGGTGAAAAATAGTTGCCCTCGCACTGCGCCGGCTTGCCGCCAAGATGCAGCCTGGCGCCATGCTTCACCGCCTCATCCACCTGTTTGGTCAGTGTCTCCAGGGCATCTTTGGAGGAGAGCGGCCCCAGCGTGGTGCTCTCATCCAGCGGATCGCCGATCTTCACCTGACGGAATGCCTCGGTAAACTGGCTCAGGAAGCGCTCGGCGATTTTTTCATGCAGGATAAAACGCTTCGCCGCGGTACAAACCTGACCGGCATTGTTGAGCCGCGCCTGTACGCCAGTCTTCACCGCCTTGTCGAGGCTGGCATCATCCAACACCACAAAGACATCGTTGCCGCCCAGCTCGAGGGTCGATTTCTTAATGTGCTTCGCCGCCTGCGCCGCCACGACGCCACCCGCTTTTTCCGAACCGGTTAACGCCGCTCCCCGCACGCGATCGTCGGCAATAATCTTCGCCACCTGATCCTGGGAGATAAACAGATTGGTCCACGCCCCCTCCGGCGCGCCGGCCTCTCGCACCAAATGAGCGAAGGTTTCCGCGCAGTGCGGAACGATGCTGGCGTGCTTGGCGAGAACCGGATTCCCCGCTGCCAGGTTTGGCGCCAGCACGCGCATCAGCTGGTAATAGGGGAAGTTCCACGGCTCCACCGCCATCAGCACGCCGATTGGATGGTGTTCAACCCACGCCTCGCCGAGCTCAGAGGGATACTTCACCGGAGCGAGAAAGCGCTCGGCATTATCGGCGTAATAGCGGGCGATCTGCGCGCAGAGCTTCACCTCACCGCGGCTTTGGCCGATGAGCTTGCCCATCTCCTGGCTGGCAATTTTCGCCAGCTCCTCCACCCGGCTATCGATGAGGTCCGCCAGCCTGTGCAGGATAGGTAAGCGCTGGGCAATATCGCCCTTCGACCATGCGGAGTGGTAGAGCGCATCCGCTTTCTGCAGAGCCGCCTCCACGTCGGCATCACTATGCGGGGCGTACTCTTTAATAAGCCGATTATTTGCAGGATTCACCGTCTGATAGGCCATGTCGTATGTCTCCTTAGTATCGTCATTAATGCAGTCATAAATACCACTCAGGACATTAATGTTAGTAGAGATAGCTGGCCATAAAGGTAAAGTTAGGTATTTACGGAGGATTCCGGCCGGAGATCGTCAGGTGATATCCGGCGCAGAGCGGGATTAAGAGAAATGAATCATCGCGGCCAGGCCAACTGATAAAGCCATGCCGCGACACAATCAATGCTTCGCGGCGGTAATCTCCTCTTCTGACAGACCGGTAATTCGCAGCACCGTCTCCAGAGCGATGCCGTCCGCCAGCATGGTACGGGCAATACGCAGCCCTTCAGCTCGCTGGCCCGCAATCTGGCCTTCGCGGCGCCCTTCAAGCTTACCTTTTCTACGCCCAACTTCCTGGAGTCTTTCCGCAATAGTCATCAGTTCCTCCTTATGATGTTGCGGTGCCCGCCTGGCAAGCTCACGAATAAACCTGCCAAAACGAGGGGCATCGCCGGAATATACCAGGTAATTAAACAGCGTTTTTAGCTGGCCGTCATTAGTATATTCCTTAACCGAAATGGCGATTATCTGTTCGACCAGCTTCATCAAATCGCGCTGGCGGACATGCTTTTGCATGAACTCCAGCAACGCTACGCGTCGGTGCTGGACGATTTCGTCATCCGGGATCACCGTAATATCCACCAGCGGAAAAGCGGTCGCATATAACCTGCGGGCATGCGCCGGATGGGTAAAGCCATCCAGCCAGCACAGCGAGTAAGGGTAAGGCGTGGCGATGCCGTGATAGAACAGCATGGGCACTACCAGCGGCAGGCACTTGTGGCCAGCATCCAGATGGTGCTGCATCGCCGCAATGGCATAGCGCATCAGCCTGAAGGCCATATGGGCATCCGGCGAACTTTGGTGCTCAATAACGACGTAAATATAGCCTTCACCGGCGGTGGTTTTCAGCGACCAAAGCACATCGAAGTAGCAGGCACGCAGGTCCTCCTCAATAAAACTTGCGGATTCTAGCCGCAGCGTCTCCAGATCGCAGAGCGGGCGTAGCGAGGACGGCAGGTGGATGTCCAGAAAATCCCGCGCGGTATCCGCATTCCGGAGAAACTTTTTGAAAACCGCATCATGCGGCGTCGACGTCGGGCTTTTTTCCATTGTAATCAGCCTGCGCGGAGGAGTACTAAAGCGACTCTACCTGCCGGTCACCCAGCCTGCACGCCGCCGTTTATCTCTTTGCGTGTCGGGACGGAGGATATTTTTATCCAGAGGTAATAACGACATTTTTTCCCCTGCCCGCTCGCAAAACGCCCGCCGGAGACAGCCGCCGCCGGGCGTGCTATAAATCCATAATCCTTTCGCTGCAGGAGCTTTTGTGAACCACACTCGCGATATCCCGCAAACTTTCTGGCGCGACGCCGCGCTTCCCTGGCTGGAGCTGCGCAGCACCTGGGGCAGCCGCCGGGCGTATAAACGCCACAGCCACCCGCAGCTTTCGCTGGGGGCCATTATTGAGGGTGAAACGCGCTGCATCTGCAACGGACGGGAGTACCTGCTGCGCCCCGGAGACCTGATAGCGATCTCACCCGACGCGCCGCACAGCTGTAATCCCCTTGCCGGACGGCCGCGCAGCTACCACATGCTCTATCTCGACGTTGACTGGTGTCTGGCGCAGCTTCCTGCCCTTTCCGGCGCCGTGCGGCTAGCCGCGCCGCAGCCGATACTGCGCAGCGCCGATCTTTTCCTTCAGTATCAGCATATCGTCCAGCTGACGCTGCGGCAGCGGATCGCCGAGCTACCCGCCGCCATCGCGCGGCTGCTGCGCGAGCTGCCGCTATGCCCGATGCCGCCGGAACGCCTTCACGACAGCAGCGAACGGCTGCTCGACAGGGTAACCGCGAGCCTGCCGGTACCGCTTTCGCTGGATGCGCTGGCCGACGAATTTGCGCTGCGCAAAGAGACCCTGATCCGCACCTTTAAGCAGGATACCGGCCTGACGCCGGCCAGCTTTATCAATATGGCGCGGATCGAGTACGCCAGACGCCGCCTGCGCGCCGGGGATGAGATAGCCGACGTCGGCTATCAGGCCGGATTTGCCGATCAGAGCCACTTCCATAAAACCTTCGTCAGCTACACCGCCGCCACGCCGCGCCAGTACGCGCTTGGCCGATCAATATCAGACAATAATTAGCGCTGAGCCTTACGTAGGGTGATCTCAGATTTATTCCGAGGTCACTATGGACATGCTTACTTCGCTTTTCCCGCCCGCGTTTCCGGCGCTGGCGCTCTCCCACTTCGTTGCCCTGCTGAGTCCCGGGCCAGATTTCTTTCTCCTGATGGGCTACGCCATCCGCTATCGCCTGCGCGGTAGTGCCGGCCTGTGCATCGGCATCGCGCTGGGTAACGGGCTGTATATTGCCGTCGCCATCGTCGGCTGGAGCATGGTGCGCCACGCCCCGCTGCTGTTTAGCGCAATCGCGCTGCTGGGGGCGGCCTGGCTGCTGTGGCTCGGCGGCCAGCTGTGGCGGAGCCGGCCCGGCGCATTCACCCTGGAAGCGGCGGCAGCCCGGCGCCCTTCACTTGCCAGACAGCTGCTGCTGGGGCTGGCCTCGGCGCTGCTTAACCCCAAAAATGCCCTGTTTTACCTCGCGCTGATGACCTCCCTGCTTGGCCCGCAGGTGACCCTCGCCCAGCAGATAACCAGCGGAGTCTGGATGACCAGCGTCGTGCTGCTGTGGGATTTACTACTGGTATCGCTGATCGCCCTGCCGCAGGTGCAGCGCCGCCTTGGCACCGTCATCTGGCGGGTTGAACGGGCGGCCGGCGCGGTACTGATGGGCTTTGGCGGCTGGATTATCTGGCAGTTTTTGCATGAGCTAGCCGTCAGGTTATATGCTTAAGGCTATGGAAAAACTTGCTGAACTAAAACGGGCCAAACTGCTGGCCCTGTCGCTGCTGCTGGTGGCGGCCGCGATTTTTGTCGCTACCCTACTGCTGCCGCCGACGCCGTGGGTCAGCGCGCTGAAGGCTATCTCCGAAGCGGCGATGGTCGGTGCGCTGGCGGACTGGTTTGCGGTGGTGGCGCTGTTTCGCCGCATTCCGCTGCCGTTCGTCTCCCGACATACGGCGATTATCCCGCGTAATAAGGACCGAATAGCCGACAATCTCGGCTATTTCGTGCAGGAAAAATTCCTCGATACCCCCTCGCTGGTGGCGCTGATCCGCCGCTACGAGCCGGCGCTGATGCTCGGCAACTGGTTTAGCCAGCCGGAGAACGCCCGGCGGGTGGGCCAGCATCTGCTGCAGGTGATGAGCGGCTTCCTCGAGCTCACCGACGATGCGCGCATTCAGCGCCTGCTGCGCCGTGCGGTGCACAAGGCCATCGATAAGGTCGACCTGACGCAAACCAGCGCCATGATGCTTGAAGGGCTAACCCGCGATAACCGACACCAGAAGCTGCTGGATTCCCTTATCAGCCAGCTTATCGCCCTGCTGCAGCGCGACAGCTCCCGCGCCTTTATTGCCCGCGGCATCATCCGCTGGCTGGAGACCGAGCATCCGCTCAAGGCCAAAATTCTCCCCACCGAATGGCTGGGCGAGCACAGCGCCGAAATGGTCACCGATGCGGTGAATACGCTTCTTGACGAGGTGAGCCAGGATCGCACTCATCAGATCCGCCAGGCCTTCGATCGCGCGGCGCAGAAGCTGATCGATAGCCTGAAAACCGATCCGCTGATGGCGCAGAAAGCGGACAACATGAAGGCTTATCTGAAAAACGACGAGACGTTTAACCGCTATCTTGGCGAGGTGTGGGCCGACCTGCGCGGATGGATTAAAAATGACGTTAATAGCGATGATTCGCGGATCAAGCAGCGGATCGCCGAGGCCGGGCAGTGGTTTGGCGAAACGCTGCTCCACGATGACGCCCTTCGCGAGTCGCTGAATGAGCATCTGGAGCAGGCGGCGCATCGGGTGGCGCCGGAGTTTGCCACCTTCCTGACTCGTCATATTAGCGATACGGTGAAGAGCTGGGACTCCCGCGATATGTCGCGGCAAATCGAGCTGAATATCGGTAAGGATCTGCAGTTTATCCGTATTAACGGTACCCTCGTCGGGGGTACTATCGGCCTGCTGCTGTGGCTACTCTCGCAGATCCCATCTCTGCTTTTACGCTAGGTGAGCCCCGCTCGTCCGGCGGAGCCCTGCGGTTAGCCGATGCGGGTAAAGCCGGCAGCGCGAATGCTGCCTGAGACGAATCGCCTGTGAAACGCATGCGCTATATGCCCTCTATTTTCCCGGCAAATACAGCAATCCTAAGGTAGGATCGTTTATCGACTTTCTGCTGGCAGAGCCAGGCCCGTTACCGGCGTGGTATAGCGGGATCCCCAGCTGAGTTTGCCGTCAATCCAGAGCACTTTTTAAGGAGTAAAAATGGCTGAAATCACCCTGACCCCCGGCGAACGCGAGCAGCTTCGAGAAAAGCTATGTACCTACTGCGAAAGAAATTTTGACCTTGAGCTGGAGCAGTTTGATGCCGAGTTCTTCGTGGATTTTATCGCCGAACAGCTGGGGCCCATGTTTTACAACGCCGGGATTGAGGAAGCCATTCGCACCCACGTGGCCTACAGCGAGCGGATCCAGGAAGAGATGGATGCGAAGAAAGTATTCTGATGACGCCCCGCAATAGGCCGACATCGGCGGGAGATCAATAAACACGCACTATTGACATGGTTATAATGCGGGCTCTTTCATTATCTCCCGTGTACGGGGAAGGAAAACCATGTCGCTAATTACCGATCTACCCGCCATTTTTGACCAGTTCTCCGAGGCCCGCCAGAAGGGCTTTCTCACGGTGATGGACCTGAAAGAGCAAAATATCCCCTTGGTCGGAACCTACTGCACCTTTATGCCCCAGGAGATCCCGATGGCGGCAGGCGCCGTCGTCGTCTCTCTGTGCTCAACCTCGGATGAAACCATCGAAGAGGCGGAAAAAGATCTGCCGCGTAATCTCTGCCCGCTGATTAAAAGCAGCTACGGGTTTGGCAAAACGGATAAATGCCCCTACTTCTACTTTTCCGACCTGGTGGTGGGTGAAACCACCTGCGACGGCAAAAAGAAAATGTATGAGTACATGGCCGAATTCAAGCCGGTTCACGTGATGCAGCTGCCGAACAGCGCCAGCGACGATGCTTCCCGCGCGCTGTGGAAAACCGAGATCCTGCGCCTGCAGCAGGTGGTCGAAGCCCGCTTTGGCCACAAAATCACCGAATCCGCGCTGCGCGACGCCGTTCGCCTCAAGAACCGCGAGCGGCGGGCGCTGGCGAACTTCTATCGCGTCGGGCAGCTCAATCCTCCCGCCCTCAGCGGCAGCGATATCCTGAAAGTGGTGTACGGCGCGACCTTTCGCTTTGATAAAGCCGCGCTAAGCGACGAGCTCAACGCTATGGCAGATCGCGTGCGCCAGCAGTGGCAGGATGGCCAGCGGCTGGCGGCTCGCCCGCGCATTCTGATCACCGGCTGCCCGATTGGCGGCGCGGCGGAAAAAGTCGTGCGTGCCATTGAAGAGAACGGCGGCTGGGTGGTGGGTTTTGAAAACTGCACCGGCGCCAAGGCGACCGAGCGCTGCGTGGAGGAGACGGGCGACGTCTACGATGCGCTGACCGATAAGTACCTCGCCATCGGCTGCTCGTGCATCTCGCCAAACGACCAGCGCTTAGCCCTGCTTAGCCAGATGGTTGACGAGTATCAGGCCGACGGCGTGGTGGATGTCATCCTGCAGGCCTGTCATACCTATGCGGTTGAATCAATGGTGATTAAGCGCCACGTTCGCCAGCGGCACAACCTCCCCTACATCGCGATTGAGACCGACTATTCGACGGCGGATATCGGCCAGCTCAGCACCCGCGTCGCGGCCTTTATTGAGATGCTGTAAGGAGCGCGCGTGACTTTTACGGTAGGTATTGATTCCGGCTCCACCGCCACGAAGGGCATCCTGATGAAAGAGGGCGTTATCCAGCGACGCTTTCTCTGCCCGACGCCCTTTCGCCCGGCCGACGCCATCAACGAGGCGTGGCAAACCCTTAGCGCCGGACTTAGCGAGCGGCCATTTTTAACCTTAACCGGCTACGGGCGTCAACTGGTCGATTTTGCCGATAAGCAGGTGACGGAAATCTCCTGCCACGGCCTCGGCGCGCGTCTTCTGGCGCCCGCCACCCGCATGGTTATCGATATTGGCGGCCAGGATAGCAAGGTCATCCAGCTAGACGAAGACGGCAATCTCACCGACTTCCTGATGAACGATAAATGCGCGGCGGGCACCGGGCGTTTTCTGGAGGTTATCTCGCGCACCCTCGGCGCCAGCGTCGGGCAGCTGGATAGCATCACCGAAGGCGTCGAACCGCATGCGATCACCAGCATGTGCACGGTATTTGCCGAATCCGAAGTGATTAGCCTGCGCTCGGCGGGCGTCGCGCCGGAAGCGATTCTGGCCGGCGTGATCAACGCCATGGCCCGCCGCAGCGCCAACTTTATCGCCCGGCTTTCAGCCCAGGGACCGCTGCTGTTTACCGGCGGCGTCAGCCGCTGCGCGGCCTTTGCGCGCATGCTCGAAGGCCACGCGGGGATCGCGGTGCACACCCATCCCGACGCCCAGTTTGCCGGCGCGGTTGGCGCGGCGCTGATTGGCCTGCGTCAGAGGCGCCGCGGATGACGGAGTATCTGTTTTTATTTCACTCGACGCCGGGGGTCGTGCGCACCCGCAAGGCCCTGCAGGCGGCGGGGATCGCCTTCCAGGTGAAGGATATCCCGCGCCAGCTGCGCGGCGGCTGCGGCCTGTGCATCTCTCTTCGCTGCCTGCCTGGAGAGGAGCTACGGTGGGTGATTCCCGGCGCCACGGAGGCGATTTATCGCTACGTCGCCGAAGAGTGGCGCTGCATCGCCACCTTCCCGGCCTGATCCTATTCGCTAATAATGAACCGCGTTGGCGCAAAGCAGTTCAGGATACGGTGGACGAGAAACACCAGCGTCAGGGTGACGACAAGCGAAATAGTGACCGAGCTAATCCGGTACAGATCGCTGAAGATCAGGTCCTGATCCGGGTGCAGGTTCTGACCAAACATGATGCCGATGGTGGTGATGCTGGCGAAGCCCACGCCGGCCCCGACTTTCTCCATCACGTGGAGGCGCGCGCTGAAGGCCAGGCCGAGCGCGATCAGCGGCATCATCAGCACCATATGGTTGCTGAAATCATAAATAAGCAGCTGCACCACCAGAATGTAGAGACAGGCCAGCACCACGCCCACCACGCGCCAGATGGAGCTGATCACCGCGCCGCGATAGTGCATCGGGAAGAGGATCAGGATCCCGGCCATCAGCGCTGACAGCGAATCGCTGAGATCGCAGATCTGGAAAACCACGAAAATTATTGTCGCAACGGTGCCGGAAAGCAGCGATTCATGGCGAATACGGGCGGCATCCTTCTCAATCCGCGGCGGCGGCCGGCGCGGCTCAACGTCCGGGATCAGATAGTTCAGCAGCGCGCTGAGGGCCACCGCCATCACGCAGGCTTCGATATTGGAAAACATCAGCGTATGCCAGTTGCTGGAGGGATAGCTCATAAAGTTGAGCATCGTGCTCTGACAGACCACGCCCATCGAGCCCAGCAGAAACAGCGGCCCCTGACTCATAAAGCGAAAGCGCATCACATAGAGGCCAAACACCACCAGGGTCATAATCACCGGCCACTGCGACAGATAGCCGACGATCAGCACCATTTCGACGCAGTTTACCGCTGCGCTAAACACAAACTGCCGCGCGACGTGGCGGTTAAACACCGGCACCAGCGACAGCAGCATCAGCGGATAAACCACGAAAAAGACGCCGTACTGCACGTCGTAGAAGGTCGAAATGCTCAGCGCGATAGTTCCGGCAACGGCGATGCGCAGCGTCTGGCGAAAATCATTGGCCGTGTAGACGATATTGCCATGTGGGGTGAAGACCCGCGCCAGGGTATTAATAGACATAGTGCAGCAGGCTCACCAGATGAATCTGCGCACCGGCAAAGGTGCGGGCAAACGGACCATCGCTATTGTAGAGCTGCACCGTGGCGCGCGCGCCGGTGGGCAGCGGCTTATCCAGCGGCTCATCCAGCGCCACGTGGATGCGCATGCGCTGCGCATCGCGCACCCAGCGGGTGGACTGCTCAGGCTGCGACAGCTGGCCGTTGACCTCTTCCTGCCCGGCCAGAATCCCGGCATCGCTGCTAGTGACGCGCGCTTTAAAGACTTTACCCGGCAGCGCATCAAACACCACCGCCGCATCGGTATTCACGCCAGTGTGGCGCAGGCTCTTCTCGCGGAAATCGGCAACGATATCGGTGTGATTGCTCACCAGCGCCAGCAGCGGCGTGGCGGCGGTAGCGTACAGTCCGGGGTTGAGCTGAAGGTTGCTGACCATGCCGTCAGTTTCGGCGCGAACCTGCGTCCAGCCGAGGTTAAGCTGCGCCTCTTCCAGGGCGTTGCGGTATTTTTGCAGCGTGACGTTGCGCGCATCGTCGCGTTCGCCGCGCTGGATCAGCAGATTCTGGATGCTGGCATTGAGCGCGCTGACCGATTGTTCACTGGTCTGCCAGGTGGTGCGCACCTTATCCAGGTCCGACTGCGAGACGTTCTGCATGGTGCTCAGCCGCTGATAACGGTCGAGGGTAACTTTGTCGTTGCGCGCGGTGTACTGGGCGGTGCGCAGGTTGGCGCGGGCAGAGGCGATCTGCGCGTCCAGTTGCTGGTTGCTCAGCTTCGCCTGCTCAAGGGCGATTTGCGCGGCTTCCACTTTGTTGGTAAACGGCGTCGGGTCCAGCTCATAGAGCAGGTCGCCCTTCTTCACCTGGCTGTTGTTATGTACATAGACATGGGAGACATAGCCGGAGACACGCGACGAGACCGGGGTCACCACGCGCATCACCGTGGAGTCCGGAGTGAGCGGGATCCAGATATCGGCAACGATAAACCAAGCGAATATCGCCAGGAACGCGGCAATACTCACCCTTACCCAACGGGCAAACTTCTGTTCAGGGGTCATCATAGTTTTTTAGATCTTATTATCTTCTTCGCGGATAGTCCGCAGATTGCAGGCGATGTGATTTAACGTGGCGCTAAAGGTGGCGAGTTCCGCCTCGGGAATGGTTCGGGTGACGCGGTTTTGATAAGTCTCAATCACGCGGTTCAGCTCTTCCAGCCTCGAGCGGCCTTCCGCCGTCAGCGTCAGCAGGCGTATGCGTTTGTCATAGGGCGATGTAGAACGCAGCAGATAGCCCTGCTTTTCCAGCTGTGTGAGGGTGCGCATCAGCGGCGGCAGTTCAATGCCCTGCACCTCCGCCAGCTCGCTGACCGAGACGTTGCACCCCAGCTGATGCAGCTGCATCAGCACCGTCCAGCTTGACTGGGTCAGGCCGGTATCGGTAATGGCAGAATCGATAATCGCGCGCCACTGGCGCACCACCATCGCCATGCGCATCCCCATCGGGCGGCGAGCAAACAGGTCGTCTTCGGTCATCTTCTTTTCCTCATTTAGAACCTATCTCATCAGGCGTTATTGGCGCAGGCAGTTTGAACACGGACAGCGCGGAGAAACCGGAACGTACACGGAGTACGTGAGGATTGACTCGCTACGCTCACCCTCCGGGCCGCTCTGAAGGGCGTTCAAAATACTTTCGTATTTTGTCGAGCACTGCCCAGGTTCAAAATGACAAGTAAAATAGCCTGATGGATATGGTTCGTCGCGGAAATGAAAATAATACTTATCAGGATAACTATCAAGAAACGAAGGATAGAGAAGCATGAAATGATAAATTCTGTGAATGCATTCCCCCGGTCGCGCTAACGCTTACCGGGGCTACAGCTCTGCGCAGTTTAGTAGCCCGGACAGGTGCGCAGCACCGCCTCCGGGGAAAGGCCTGGTAAAAATCGCACGTTTTAATTGATCTGATCCCGTCTTAATCCGACGTCTTTCAGCTGTTCGTCGCTCATTCGCTGTAAAACCCGGCGCGTTTGCCTGCGCAGCCACCATTTTTTGATCGCTCTACCCGCCAGGACAAACCCAATAAACGGCTGTCTTACCCGGTTCTCATGAAATTCCATACTCCACCTCCTCACCTTGCCAGAGGCTTTATCTTCGCGGATCTGAGGGTAAACAATACAGATTCAAAAAACTCTTTTCTTTAACATACAGATTGGCTAAAACAGTATCTGCGTGGGATTTTCACCGCCCATCTGTACTGGTTTATCAATCTGTATGGCGACAATAAGGGATACAGCATGACGCGTTACCAACATCTGGCCAGCCTGCTGGCGGAGCGTATTGAGCAAGGGCTGTATCGCCACGGAGAGAAGCTGCCTTCGGTTCGCAGCCTGAGTCAGGAGCACGGAGTGAGCATCAGTACCGTGCAGCAGGCCTATCAGACGCTTGAACAGCAGCAGATGATCGTCCCCCAGCCGCGTTCCGGCTACTTTGTCGCCCCGCGTAAAGCCCAGCCGCCGGTACCGCCGATGTCGCGCCCGGTCCAGCGCCCGGTGGAAATCACCCAGTGGGATCAGGTGCTGACCATGCTCGACGCGCGCAATGACAAAAGTATTATCCCTTTCGGCGGCGGCTCGCCTGACGTCACCCAGCCGAGCCTGAAGCCCATCTGGCGCGAGCTGAGCCGGGTTATCCAGCATAATCTCAGCGAGGTGCTGAACTACGACGAGCTGGCCGGACGCCGCGAGCTGCGCGAACAAATCGCCCGCCTGATGCTCGACGGCGGCTCGGTGGTCACCGCCGACGATCTGATCATCACCAGCGGCTGCCACAGCGCGCTATCGCTGGCGCTGCTCTCGGTGTGCCAGCCCGGCGATATCGTCGCCGTCGAATCCCCGTCCTATTACGGCACCATGCAGCTGCTGCGCGGTTTGGGGCTGAAGGCCATCGAGATCCCCACCGATCCGGACAGCGGGATCAGCGTCGAAGCCCTGGAGCTGGCGCTGGAGCAGTGGCCGATCAAGGGCGTTATCCTGGTGCCGAACTGCAACAATCCGCAGGGCTTTATCATGCCCGACGCCCGCAAACGCGCGGTGCTGACCCTCGCCCAGCGCCACGATATCATCATTTTTGAGGATGATATTTACGGCGAGCTGGCCACCGACTACCCGCGCCCGCGCACCATTCATTCGTGGGATATCGACGGCCGGGTGATGCTCTGCAGCTCGTTTACCAAAACGATCGCGCCGGGCCTGCGCATCGGCTGGATCGCGCCGGGCCGCTACTACGATCGCCTGCTGCAGATGAAATACGCCGCCAGCGGCACCAACGTGCCCTCAACCCAGCTGGCCGCCTGTAACTTTATCCGCGAAGGCCACTACCACCGCCACCTGCGGCGGATGAGGCAGATCTACCAGCGCAATATGGAAATTTACACCTGCTGGCTGCGGGAATACTTCCCCTGCGGCATCTGCGTTACCCGGCCGAAGGGCGGCTATATGCTGTGGGTTGAGCTCCCCGAGCACGTCGATATGGTCTGCGTCGCGAAGCAGCTGTGCCGCCTGAAAATCCAGGTCGCGCCGGGTTCGCTGTTTTCAGCCTCGGGGAAATACCGCAACTGCTTAAGGATCAACTGCGCCCTGCCGCCGATCGACAAGCACCGGGAGGTGATGGTGAAGCTGGGTGAGGCGGTGAAGGTGGCGATGGAGTGAGTTTTTCGCCGTAGCGAACTGGCTTGTCCCCCCGGTAGCCCTGCGCTGACCGGGGCTACGGGTTTTCCCGGTCGCCTGCGGACTCGTCGCCCCAACAAGACGCGGCAAGCGCCCCCAGGGGGGCAATCTCTATCGCGCGCCGAACGTCGGGAATAGTTACGATTTCTTATTCTGCTCGCGCAGCATGGCTTCCCGCAGAATCGCGTTCAGCCGGGTTTGATAGCCTTTTCCCGGGCGTTTAAGCCACTCCATCACATCAGCGTCGATGCGGACAGAGGCCTGGGTTTTCAACGGTCGGTAGAATTTACCGCGTACCGCGTCCGGCCACCGTTCATCACCTGAAGCGGGGATATCGCTGTAATCAATTTCGCCATCCGCTTTGTTCGCCAGCGCTCTGAGTTCGTCTTCACGCTGAGCGCTAAGCCCGGCTGGCTTGTCGCGCTGATATTTAACTATGCTCATAACGACTCCTCTCTTTGCCGTCCGCCTTCCGGGCGCTAATGATACGAATCACCTCAGCCCCGCTTTCAAAGCGGACCGAATGCGCCACAAGAATAACGATAATCCCATGAACGAGGCCGATGGTTTGCCATCGATACTCACCGTTTTCATAACGATCCTGGCGGGAAAGGTGCTGCGGATCGTCAAAAACCAGTACCGCCTCCTCGAAGCGAATCCCATGTTTTTTTAAATTGCTTGTTGCCTTGTTTGCATCCCATTCAAACTCCATTGGCATAGCATGCATCCCGATTGTATATACAAAAAAGTATAGACAATTATTGGGCAAGTATACTGTCAATGTTGGAAAAAACCTCACATTTTCAGGGGCTGATTTGTAAAGGTTATGCCCCATTCACTCGCCATAAAACACCATCCCCTTATACGGCTGCTCGCGGCACGCCGCCAGGCGCCGGGCGAGGCTGCCGACGTGCAGCTCCAGCTTGTGGCCGTCCGGGTCGAGGAAATAATACGACGCCCCTTCGCTGCGGTTCACCTTCCACACCGCCACGCCGGCCGTTTCCAGCCGCGCGCTGAGCCCGGCGAAATCGGCTTCGGCGACGCTAAAAGCGTAGTGGGTGTAGTCGCTCTCCTCCGGCGGGGTAATGCGCCGCTGCGGATCGAGGGACAGGCACAGCCACAGATCGCCGCAGGAGAGATAGGCGCCGTTATCCCAGCGCGCGTGCAGCGTCATTCCCAGCAGCTGCTGATAAAACGCCACGCTCGGCGCCAGGCTGCTGACCGCCAGGGTCAGGTGATTCAATCCGCTTAACATGGCTTAATCCTCCAGTGAACTCACAATTTGCTGGCGCAGCCAGCGGTGCGCCGGGTCGCGATGCCAGCGCTCGTGCCACAGCATCAGCATATCAAACCCGGCAATCGCCAACGGCGGCTCGATAACCGTCAGTCCGCTCATCCCGCGCAGCAGCTTCTCCGGCAGCATGGCGACCAGATCGCTGCTGCGCAGCGTTTCCAGCATAAACAGGAAATGTGGCACCGAGAGGACAACTCGCCGCGAGAGCCCAAGATTGGCCAGCGCAGTATCGGTCGCGGCGCTGAAACCGCCGCCGTCCGGGGAGACAATAACCTGATCCAGCTGGCAAAACTGCGCCAGACTCAACGACGCCTGCAGCGCCGGATGCCCCGCTCTGCCCGCCAGCACGTAGCGCTCGCTGAACAGCAGCCGCTGATGCAGCTCCGGCGGAGCGCCGTCGCGGGTATGAAAGAACAGATCGACCTCGTCTCGCTCCGCCTGCTGCACCAGGTGGGAAGGCTGGAGATCGAAGACCGCCAGCCGGCTCGACGGGGAAGCGCGCCGCAGGATATTCAGCGCCGGCAGCACAATAGCCGAGGCCATATAGTCCGTCGCCGCTATTCGCCAGGTCTGCGCCGCCGTCAGCGGGTCGAAACTGTCGGCGGGGGCGACCGCCAGCTCCAGCGCCAGCAGGGCATCACGCAACGGCCCGCGCAGCGCATCGGCGCGGGCAGTAGGCAGCATCCCGCGCGGCCCGGGCAGCAGCAGCGGGTCGGCAAAAATTTCCCGCAGGCGCGCCAGCTGGATGCTGACCGACGGCTGCGACAGATTGAGCCGCTGCGCCGCTCGGGTGACGTTATTCTCACTCAGCAGCACGTCGAGGGTGCGCAGCAGGTTGAGATCCAGACGATGTAAATTAATCACGGCTATACCTGAGATTTAAGTAATTAATTTCTACTATAGCGGCCAGCCGCCTACTCTGCAGCTCTCCATAACTCAGAGGTGATTTCCATGAAAGTACTGCTGATTTACGCCCATCCGGAACCGCGATCCCTGAACGGCACGCTAAAAGATTTTGCCGTCCGGCATCTGCAAAACACCGGCCACGAGGTGCAGGTTTCCGATCTCTACGCCATGCGCTGGAAAGCGGGCTTTGATGCTGACGACAGCAGCGCCCCGCCGGTCGGCGAGTTCTGGCGCTCGACCCTTGATTCAAAGCAGGCCTTTGAACAGGGAACCCAAAGCGCGGATATCGTTGCGGAACAGGAGAAGCTGCTGTGGGCGGATACGGTAATTTTTCAGTTTCCGCTGTGGTGGTTCTCCATGCCCGCCATTATGAAGGGCTGGATCGACCGGGTTTACGCCTATGGTTTTGCCTACGGCGTCGGGGAGCACAGCGACCGCCACTGGGGCGACCGCTACGGCGAAGGCACCCTGGCAGGCAAACGGGCGATGCTGGTTGTTACCACCGGCGGCTGGGAGGAGCACTACGCCCCGCGCGGCATTAACGGACCGATTAACGATATTCTGTTTCCGATCCAGCACGGGATGCTGTTTTATCCCGGCTTTGAGGTGCTGCCGCCGCTGGTGTTCTACCGCACCGAGAAAACGGACGAGCAGCGCTTTGCCCAGCACTGCCGCGAGCTGAGGCAGCGGCTGGATACGCTGGCAAGCACCGCGCCAATCCCCTTCCGCCGGCAAAATCACGGCGACTATCTGATCCCCTCCCTGACGCTGCGCCCGGAGCTGGCACCGGGACAGAGTGGCTTTGCGGTACACTGGCACGATGCATAATCTGCGGTGGCGATAGCTCTGGCAAAGGGTATATCGCCATCATTTATATGACGAATTGTGAGCCTCCGCGCAATAACGGCATTCCACCGCCGCCCACTCCCCCGCACATTGATAGCGATCAAGAATAATCATACCGTCTGGTCGGTATGATTCAGGCCATGAACATAGCAGCCCAACACCGAAAAAAAGACCCCGTCCGCCTGCATCGCCAGCTGCTGGAATCCGCGGCGATGATTGCCGGCAGAGACGGCATCGCCTCGCTGTCGCTGAACGCCGTGGCGCGCGAAGCCGGGGTGAGCAAAGGCGGTCTTTTGCACCACTTCCCCAACAAGCAGGCGCTGATTTTTGCCCTCTTCGCCCGGCTGCTGGCGATTATGGAAAAAGCGATCGCCGAGCTGATGGCCGCGGATAATGTCTCTTACGGCCGCTTTACCCGCGCCTATTTGCACTATCTGTCGGCCCCTGAGCTGACGGACACCCAGGAGAGCCGCCAGCTGATGGTGCTGTCGCTGGCGATGCCGGATGAGCCGGTGCTGCGAAAATGCTGGCGCGACTGGATGCTGGATCACCTCGCGCAGGGCGATGCGCTGGACAACGGCCACACCGGCACCCTGGTACGCTACGCGGCGGACGGTATCTGGCTTTCGGAGTTAACCGAGGGGCGCACCATGAGCGCCGAACACCGGCGATCGCTGGTCAGCGATCTGACGAGGATGACGCTTCCCGCGTGAAGCACGTTGAGCCTGACAGGTCAGGCGATTAGATTGAGGCCGCGATGCGCTACAACATCAATGGCCGTCTCATTTATGATGCAACGGACGGCACACTAATCCTACCGGGAAGCGATGAGGCGGACAGCCAGCTGTCGATCACCACCAGCGCGCTGCTGTGGTTTTTCCTGCGTAACCCGGAGATTGTCAGCCGCGATGAGGTACTCAAAAAGGTCTGGGACGACAACGGATTAACCTCCTCGAACAGCAACCTCAATCAGTACCTGAGCATGCTGCGCAAAACCTTCCGCCACTACGAGATCGACAATATTATCGTCACCGTCTCGCGCGGACTGCTGCAGCTGAACCCGGAAATCACCGTTCACCCGCTGGACACTCCCGTGCCGTCGGAGCCGCCGTCGCCCGAGGAGCCGGACACCGTGTCCCCGGCTACGCGGCAAAGCCCGAAACCAACCCGGCACGCGCGCGGCACCTGCTGGTATATCGCCGGCGTCTGCCTGCTGACCATCGCCCTGCTGCTGGTGCTTTTCAGCTTTTTCGGCAGCAGCGAATCACGCCCCATTACCCTGAAGCAGATGACCCACAGCCAGTGCGAACTGCTGGCCAGCGATGAGATGCTGCGCTCCGTGGCCGGCACCGCCTACGGCAAAAACTTTGACGCCGTGCGCCAGCGGCTGAAGCTGGAGTGCAAACCCGGCGAACGTTTTGTCTTCTTCTACGGCGATCGGCTGGAGACCAACGGCCTCGGCCGCGTCTTCCTCGCCCACTGCGCGATGCATGAAGACAACCCCTTCAGCTATTGCGATAACTATTTCTACTACTCCTGGAAACCGCAATGAGACTCGCACCCCGGCCTTTTTTCGCCCTCTCAGCCCTGGCGTTTATCACCGCCGCCGGGCTCAGCGCCTGGAAGCTGCTGCCGGCGGAAAACGACGGGGTGATGAGCTGCTCGACCAAAGCCATCATGCGCTTTGAAAACATGGATAAAGAGAACGTTAACGGCAACATTCACTTCAATTTTGCCGCCCACGGCAAAGGCTCGATGGTCGTTGAAGGCTATACCGACTCCGCCGCCGGCTGGCTCTACCTGCAGCGCTACGTTAAATTCAGCTATAGCAGTAAACGCATCTCCTCAACCGAGCGCCACTACCGCATCAGCCGGTGGGAATCCAGCGCCTCATCTATCGACGAATCCCCTGACGTCATCTTCGCCTACTTTATGCGCGAGATGTCCGACAGCCACGACGGGCTATTTCTCAACGCCCAGAAGCTCAACGAGAAGGCGATTCTGCTCAGCTCGATCAATTCGCCGCTCTACGTTTGCACCCTGAAGTCCGGCAGCAAGCTTGACTGACGGCCTGCCCCGCCCGCGCCAGCCACGTCCCATTTTTTCCCCCACCGCCTCATGCTGTAAAACCGCACTTTTTGCGTTTAGCTCCCGGCGAAAAACATGACCATAACCACACTTAAACGATGGGTATATTACCCGACCCCAGCATTAAATTAGCAACCCATTAACATTTACCGCCGCCCGTCAGGATGGCGAAAAACGCGCCGCATCCGCAGCCAATTCCATCGCCCCACTTCAGCACAAAGAGATAAATACAGGCCCTTAAAAGGCTAAATCACAGAGTAAAAAACTAAAAACACAACTCTCACGGATTTAAATTTCACTTCGCCCGTCATTCCTTATAGTGAACCCCGAACGCCGCTACCGCGTGTTGACGCCGTTACGCGGACGGTTTTCCCGAATCACAAACCTGTCTGGAGGAACAACCATGGGTGATGCATTGGGGCTTATTGAAACCAAAGGCCTGGTGGCCTGCATTGAAGCAGCGGATGCGATGTGCAAATCCGCCAACGTCGAGCTGATTAGCTATGAAAACATCGGCTCCGGGCTGGTCACCGTGATGGTGAAGGGCGACGTCGGCGCGGTGAAAGCGGCGGTGGATTCCGGCGTGGAATCGGCGCAGCGCATCGGCGAGGTGGTGACCTCGCTGGTTATCGCGCGTCCGCATAACGACATCAACAAAATTGTTATTAAACACAAGGCTTAAGGCCGGGAGAACGCAAATGGGTGATGCATTAGGTCTGATTGAAACCAAAGGTCTGGTGGCCTGTATCGAGGCGGCGGACGCGATGTGTAAAGCCGCCAACGTCGAGCTGATTGGCTATGAAAACGTCGGCTCCGGGCTGGTCACCGCGATGGTGAAAGGCGACGTCGGCGCGGTGAAAGCGGCGGTGGATTCCGGCGTGGAATCGGCGCAGCGCATCGGCGAAGTGGTGACCTCGCTGGTTATCGCACGTCCACATAACGACATCAACAAAATCGTCGCGCATTACAAAGTCGCGGAATAACGGGAGACAACATGATGAAAGAAGCGCTTGGTCTGATCGAAACCAAAGGTCTGGTGGCCTGTATTGAAGCCGCCGATGCGATGTGTAAAGCCGCCAACGTCGAGCTGATTGGCTATGAAAACGTCGGCTCCGGGCTGGTCACCGCGATGGTGAAAGGCGACGTCGGCGCGGTGAACGCAGCCGTGGACTCCGGCGTGGAAGCGGCGAAACGTATCGGCGAAGTCGTCACCTCCCGCGTCATTGCGCGACCGCATAACGATATCGAGAAAATCGCGTCGCAGCACAAAGCATGACCTGACAGGGCGCGCCCCGTCTCCACTCTTTTCGTCTGATGAAGGATAGACTCATGATTGAACTGGATAACGATTTGCAGTCCCGCCAGAACGCGCGGGAACTGGTGCGCAGCGCCAAAAAGGCCCAGGCGATTCTGGCCACCTTTTCGCAGCAGCAAATCGACGCCATCGTGAAAAACGTGGCCCAGGAAGCGGCGCACCACGCCGAAGCGCTGGCGAAAATGGCCTCGGAAGAGACCGGATTTGGCAACTGGCAGGACAAGGTGCTGAAGAACCGTTTTGCCTCGCTGCGCGTCTACGACGCCATCAAAGATATGAAGACCGTCGGCATCATTCATGACGATCCGCTAAAAAAAGTGATGGACGTGGGCGTGCCGCTGGGGGTGATTTGTGCGCTGGTGCCGTCAACCAACCCGACCTCAACCGTAATCTATAAAACGCTGATTGCCCTCAAAGCCGGCAACGCGATTATCTTTTCCCCGCATCCCGGCGCGCGTGAGTGCAGCTGGAAAGCGATAGAGATCGTTAAACGCGCCGCCGAAGCCGCAGGCGCCCCGGCAGGCAGCGTCAGCGCTATCACCCAGCTGACCCTCGAAGCCACCTCCGAACTGATGCACAGCAAAGAGGTCTCGCTGATCCTCGCCACCGGCGGCGAAGGCATGGTGCGCGCGGCCTATGCTTCCGGCACCCCGACCATCAGCGGCGGCCCGGGTAACGGCCCGGCGTTTATCGAACGCAGCGCCGATATCCACCACGCGGTGAAAGATATCATCACCAGCAAAACCTTCGATAATGGGGTGATCTGTGCGTCCGAGCAGTCGATCATCGTCGAACGCTGCATTTACGACGAAGTACGCCGGGAGCTGGACGCCCAGGGCGCGTACTTTATGAATGAGGGCGAAGCGGCGAAAATGGCGGCCCTGCTGCTGCGCGCCAACGGCACTATCAACCCGAAAGTGGTCGGCAAAACCGCGCTCTATCTGAGCCAAATGGCCGGCTTCAGCGTTCCGGCCAGCACCCGAGTGCTGATTGCCGAGCAGACCACCGTCTCGCACAAAAACCCCTATTCGCGCGAAAAGCTGTGTCCGGTACTCGGCCTGTACGTGGAAGAGGACTGGAAGGCGGCCTGCAATCGAGTGGTGGAGCTGCTGACCAACGAAGGACTCGGCCATACCCTGGTGATCCACACCCGTAACCAGGACGTCATCCGCCAGTTCTGCCTCGAAAAACCGGTGAACCGCATTCTGATCAACACCCCGGCGGCGCTGGGCGGCATCGGGGCGACCACCAATATCACCCCGGCATTAACCCTCGGCTGCGGCGCCGTTGGCGGCGGTTCCAGCTCCGATAACGTCGGGCCAATGAACCTGCTCAACATCCGCAGGGTCGGCTACGGCGTGCGCTCCATTGATGAACTGCGCGCCCCGGGCAGCCGCCCTGAACCGCAGCCCACCATCGTTGCCCCGGTCGATAACCCGCATCGCAGCATTGTTGACGACCAGCGCTTCACCGCGCCGGCCGCTGCGTCCCTCAGCGCAACGGCAGACGATCGTTTTGCGGTCCGCGCCGCCGTCGAGGCGGAAGGCGACATCAGCGAGCAAAACGTGGAGCGCGTTATCCGCCAGGTGCTGGAGCGCCTCGGTAAGTAATGCATTGAGATAAGGCGATAAAAACAATGATTCTCGCAAAGGTAGTCGGACATGTCGTCGCCACGCAGAAATGCGCTGAGCTACGCGGCAGCAACCTGCTGTTAATCGCCAGGTTAGACGATGAACAGCGGCCAATGAAGGACCAGACCTGGGTTGCCGTCGATAGCGTCGGCGCAGGCATGCACGACATCGTGCTGGCCGAAGAGTATTTAGCGCTCAACCGGGACCGCTACAAGGCCATGTCGGTGGTTGCCATTGTCGAGAACGTGTTTCGGGACGCTTAAGGAGTGAATAGTCCAATGAGTGAATTTTTGCTGAAACCCCGGATCCGCTTTGGTCAGGACGCGCTTGCGGTCCTGAGCGAGCTTCCCGCCCGCAGCGTCCTGCTGGTCACCGATAAGGCGATGGTGAAATTTGGCCTCGCCGAGCGCGTGACCCGGATCCTGCAGCAGCGCGGCATCACCTTCCAGGTATGGGACGACGTGGTGGCCGACCCGGATATCGCCACCGTCGTGCGCGGTATGAAGCTGATGGACAGCCGCTATCCAGATCTGGTTATCGCCCTCGGCGGCGGTTCGGTGATTGATGCCGCCAAAGCGGTTATCTTCGCCCTGGCGCAAACCCGTCCGGACGCCCGCCGCGAGCGCCCCTGCTTCGTGGCGATCCCCACCACCAGCGGTACCGGCTCGGAAGTGACCGCCTTTTCGGTGGTGAAAGCCGGCGCCGAAAAGCTGGTGCTGGTGGACCCGTCGCTGCTGCCGGACATCGCCATTCTCGACCCGGCGCTGGTGGCCTCGGTGCCGCCGGCCATCACCGCCGATACCGGGATGGACGTTCTGTGCCACGCGATGGAGGCCTACGTCTCTCTTAATGCCAGCGACTTTTCCGACGCGCTGGCGGAAAAAGTGGTGCAGCAGGTGTTTCGCTACCTGCCGACCTGCTGGCGCAGCGGTGACAACCTGCTGGCGCGGGAAAAGATGCACAACGCCTCCTGCATGGCGGGAATGGCCTTTACCAACGCCTCCCTCGGCGTGACCCACAGCCTCGCCCACGCGCTTGGCGGCGTCTTCCGCGTCCCGCACGGCCGCGCCAACGCGCTGCTGATGGCGGAAGTCGTAGCGTGGAATGCCGATTATCAGGGGCGGTGCGATACCGATGCCGCGCGCAAATACGCTCGCCTGGCTCATCTGCTGGATCTGCCGGCCGCCAGCCCCCGCGAGGGCGTTGCCAGCCTGCTGATCGCCATTCAGGCATTGAAAGATGAAATGACCATGCCGGCCGGCATCCGCGATACCGGCGTCGACGCCGCTGATTTTGACCGGCGGCTGGCGGAAATGGTCGGCCAGGCGCTGCGCGATGGCTGTACCCCAACCAACCCGCGCGTACCGGATGCTAACGCTTTAACCGAACTCTATCGCCGGGCGTGGACCGGCGGCGCCGTTCAGGGCCACTGATAACAAGAACTGGAGAACCTTACCCATGGCACACTACAGCTTAACGCCGCGCGTCAACGTGCTGGCAAAACGTTTACTTTCACAAAAAAGCACCCTGTGCACCGAACACGCCACGACGCTCAACGCCCTTGATGGCGATATCGCGGGCGTCCCCGCCGCCGTCAAACCGGCGCGCCGCTTCTACGAACTGATGCGCCAGCTGCCGGTGTGCATCAGCGCCGACGAGCTGATCGTCGGTAACCAGACCCGTAAACCGCACGGCGCCATCTTTCACGATGAAAGCGCGGCCCATCGCCCGTCGGCGTTTCAGTTTCTCAACCTGAACGGCGACCTCAACTCCCCGGACTATAAGCTGGTCATCGAGAAAGGCGTGCTGGCGATCAGGCACCAGCTCGAGGAGAAGACCCGCAGCCTGGGCAGCGCCGTCAGCCGCAGCGGCATGGATGAAGTCAACGGCTGCCGCGCGGCGATTTACGCCTGCGACGGGCTGCTGACCCTGGCGCAAAATCTCGCTAACAGCGCGGAAACCCTGGCCGCCGGCGAAAGCAACGCTTATCGCCAGAGCGAGCTGCGCGACAGCGCCGCCATCCTGCACCAGGTTCCGGCCCACCCGGCGCGCAATTTTAAAGAAGCCTGCCAGGCCTTTTATCTGTTCCAGCTCGCGTTGCAGCTCGATAACGGCAGCTATGCGGTGAACCCGGAGGGCGCCGATAAGGCCCTGCTGCCCTGGTACCAGCGCGATATCGACAGCGGCGCCCTGACGCCGCAGCAGGCCTATGAGATCGTCGAATGCCTGTGGTTCAAGCTGGCGGAGCTGAGCGAAGTCCGCGCCGCCTGCGCCATTGACGGCTACCCGATGTTTGACGCCCTGCTGCATGGCGCGAGCCTCGAGAACACCAATATCAACGCGCTCTCCGCGATGTTCCTCAGCGCCCAGCACAACCTCAGCGCGCTGAATCTGCCGGTGCGCCTGTTCCGCGGCGCGCAGCAGGTCTCCGCCGCCCCGTTCGCCGTCTGCGCCGATACCCCGGTGATGGAAGGCCTGACCCCGCGCATGCAGCGCCTGCGTAACCACTACCTGACCGTGCGCCCGAGCGTCTCCATCTACCGCGCGCTGGCCTTTACCGAAGTGGTCAAAGCTAATCCGGGCATGCCAACCATTCTGCTGCGCGCCAAAGCGTTCCGCCACGCCTGCGAAACCGCGCCGATCCTGATTCAGGATGACGAGCTGATCGTCGGCCATCCGTGCGGCAAGCCGCGCGCGGGCGCCTTCTCGCCGGATATCGCCTGGCGCTGGGTGCGCGACGAGCTCGACACCATGAGCACCCGCCCGCAGGATCCGTTTGAGATCAGCGAAGAAGATAAAAAAACCATCCGCGAGGAGATCGTCCCGTTCTGGGAAGGCCGTTCGCTGGATGAGATTTGCGAAGCGCAGTATCGCGAAGCCGGCGTCTGGGCGTTCAGCGGCGAGACCTTCGTCAGCGACCTCTCTTATCACCAGATCAACGGCGGGGGCGATACCTGTCCGGGCTACGACGTTTTGCTGTTCACCAAAGGGATGAACGGCATTAAGGCCGATGCCCAGGCCCGCCTCGAGCAGTTGAGCATGGAGAACCCGGAAGATATCGACCGCATTTACTACTACAAGGCGGCGATCGAAACCTGTGAAGGCGTCATTAACTACTCCCACCGCATCGCCGCCCACGCCCGGGAGCTGGCGGCCGGGGAGCAGAACGCCCAACGTCGCGCCGAGCTGCTGACCATCGCTGAGGTTAACCAGAACGTGCCGGCCAATCCGCCGAAAACCCTGCAGGAAGCGCTGCAGAGTATCTGGACCGTGGAGTCGCTGTTCGAAGTCGAAGAGAACCAGACCGGCCTCTCCCTCGGCCGCGTTGACCAGTACTGCTACCCGATGTTTGAGGCCGATATTCGCGAAGGGCGCCTGACCCACGACGCTGCGCTGGAGATGATGCAGGCCTTTATCATCAAGTGCGCCGAGCTGATGTGGATGTCCAGCGAGCTGGGGGCGAAATACTTCGCCGGCTATCAGCCGTTTATCAACCTGACCGTCGGCGGCCAGAAGCGTACCGGCGGCGACGCCTGCAACGATCTCACCTATCTGATTATGGACGCCGTGCGCTTCGTGAAGGTTTACCAGCCGTCGCTGGCCTGCCGCATTCACAACCAGTCTCCGCAGAAGTACATGGAAAAAATCGTCGACGTGGTGAAGGCGGGTATGGGCTTCCCGGCCTGCCACTTCGATGACTCCCATATCAAGATGATGCTGCGTAAAGGCTTCGATTTTGAAGACGCCCGCGACTACTGCCTGATGGGCTGCGTCGAGCCGCAGAAATCGGGCCGCATCTACCAGTGGACCTCCACCGGCTACACCCAGTGGCCCATCGCCATCGAGTTCGTGCTGAACCGCGGCCGGATGGTGCTGTTCGATAGCTATCAGGGGCTGGATACCGGCGACCTGCGGGACCTGCACACCTTCGACGCGTTTGACGCGGCGGTGAAAAAACAGATTGCCCATATCGTGCGGCTGTCGGCAATTGGCACGGTGATCAGCCAGCGCGTGCACCGCGACGTGGCGCCGAAGCCGCTGATGTCGCTGCTGGTGGAAGGCTGCATGGAGAGCGGTAAAGACGTAGCGGCCGGCGGCGCGATGGTCAACCACGGGCCGGGGCTGATCTTCTCGGGCCTGGCGACCTACGTCGACTCCCTCGCCGCGATCCGCAAGCTGGTATATGAAGATAAAAAATATACCCTCGAGCAGATCCGCGACGCGATGCTGGCGAACTTTGAAGGCTTCGAAGGGCTGCGCCGCGACTGCCTGAACGCGCCGAAATACGGCAACGACGATAACTACGTTGACCAGTACGCGCTGGATATCACCGAATGGACCGAGCGCGAGTGCCGTAAGTACCAGATGCTCTACTCCACCCTCAGCCACGGCACCCTGTCGATCTCCAACAACACGCCGATCGGCGAGCTGACCAACGCCACGCCGAACGGTCGCCTGGCGTGGATGCCGCTCTCGGACGGTATCAGCCCGACCCAGGGCGCCGATAAGCAGGGTCCGACCGCGATAATCAAGTCGGTCAGCAAGATGAACGTGGAGACCATGAACATCGGCATGGTGCACAACTTCAAGTTCCTCAAAGGGTTGCTGGATACCCCGGAAGGACGCCATGGCCTGATCACGCTGCTGCGTACCGCATCGATTCTCGGCAACGGCCAGATGCAGTTCAGCTACGTCGATAACGAAGTGCTGAAAAAAGCCCAACAGGAGCCGGAAAAATACCGCGACCTGATCGTCCGTGTGGCGGGCTACAGCGCCTACTTCGTCGAGCTGTGCAAAGAAGTTCAGGACGAAATCATCAGCCGTACGGTTATTGAGAAGTTCTAGTTCGTCACATGAGAACTATTTGAGTCTTATTTGAGAAATAGTAGAAATTCTTCGTCGATGGCGGGCCGCAGATAACGTAGCT
This sequence comes from Klebsiella sp. 18074, assembly GCF_902705905.1. Taxonomy (NCBI): domain Bacteria; kingdom Pseudomonadati; phylum Pseudomonadota; class Gammaproteobacteria; order Enterobacterales; family Enterobacteriaceae; genus Klebsiella; species Klebsiella sp. 18074. The sequence continues at coordinate 108,061 of NZ_CACSIS010000018.1, forward strand.
GCGGTCTGTCGAACGACGGGGAGGAGGCAAACGTGATCGCAACACAAGAATTAACCGGCCGCATCTTCAATATTCAGAAGTATTCGATCTACGACGGGGATGGTATTCGCACGCTGGTTTTTTTCAAAGGCTGCAATATCCGCTGCCCGTGGTGCGCGAACCCGGAAGGGCTTACCAGCCAGTTTCAGGTGATGTTCTCGCAGGATAAGTGCGTGAACTGCGGCGACTGCGTCAGCGTCTGTCCGGCGGGGATCCACTACCGGGCGGAAGAAAATGGCGCCATGAAGCACTTCGTCGACCGCAATAAGGACTGCATCGGCTGCCGTAAATGCGAAGATATTTGCACCCAGAACGCGCTGGATATTATGGGTAAAGACGTCACCGTCAGCGAGCTGATGGAGATAATCATGCAGGATTACGATTTTTATATCGCCTCCGGCGGCGGCGTGACCATCGGCGGTGGCGAAATGAGCCTGCAGACCGATTTTGCCGTCGCCTTATTTAGCGAATGCAAAAAGATGATGCTCAATACCGCTGTCGAAACCCAGGGCACCACCCCGCTGGCTAATTATCAGAAGCTGGCGCCGGTTACCGACACCTTCTTATTCGATATTAAGCAGATCAATAGCGCGCACCATAAAGCGTTATTCGGCATCGGCAACGAAGGGATCCGCCGCAATCTGGAGTGGCTGGTGGACTCCGGCGCCAACGTGATTGTCAGGATGCCGCTGGTGCGCGGATATAACGACTCCTGGGAAGCCATTACCGGCGCCATTGATTACGTACAGAACTTAGCGAAGCGCGGAAATATCCGCCGCATCGATATGCTGCCGTACCACCAGCTGGGGCGTAAAAAATATGAACGCCTGGATATGCCGTACCCGATTACTCAGGACCCGTCTTATTCGCCCGAAGAGTTAGACCAGCTGGAAACGTTCTTCGCGCAGTTTGATTTTGATATTCGTTTAGTCCGCCATTAACAGGAGCTGACAATGAAAAGTTTAGGCGTAATTGAAACGCGAGGGCTGGTCGCCGCCATTCAGGCCGTCGACGCCGCCTGCAAATCCGCAGGCGTAAGCTGCATCGGCTACCGCAAAATCGGCTCGGGGCTGGTCAGCGTCTGCTTTGAAGGCGAAATCAGCGCCATCCATACCGCGATTGAGCGCGGCGTCGAAGTCGTCGCCGCGGGCCAGGTCGTCGGCTCGCTGGTCATCGCCCGTCCGGAACGCAGCGTGGTCGATGCGCTGGGTAAATTAAAAGGCCGCCCGTCGCGTCCTGCCGCTCAGGCCCAAGCGCCGGTGGCTAAAGCCGACGCCTCGCTCCCGCCACAAGAAAAAGAGTCGGCCGCGCCCTACGCCGCGCAGCCCGCAGCGGAGCAGGTGGAAGACAAAAACGCCGCGCAGAGGAGAGGGAAGAAGGCATGATCGACGCTCTGCTCCATGAAAAAATTGCCGCCCGCCTGAGCCGCGTCGCCCCGGAGATCCCGGTCGGCATCTCTAACCGCCACGTTCATCTGGCGCAGCAGGATGTCGAGGCGCTGTTCGGCAAGGGCTACGCGCTAACCCCGCTGAAGCCGCTGCGTCAGCCGGGGCAGTTCGCCGCCGAAGAGCGCGTCACCGTGGTCGGGCCGAAGGGCTCGCTGACCCAGGTGCGCGTCCTCGGCCCCACCCGGCCCAGCAGCCAGCTGGAAATTTCCCGCGCCGACTGCTTCACTCTCGGTATCAGGGCGCCGGTGCGCGAGTCCGGCCAGCTGGAGAACACCGGCAGCGCGCTGCTGATCGGCCCGGCGGGCCACGTTGAGCTTCGGTCGCAGGTGATCTGCGCCTGGCGGCATATTCATATGTCGCCGCAGGACGCCCGCCGGCTGAACGTCAGCAACGGGCAGAAGGTCAGCGTCCGCAGCAACGGTGAGCGCCGGCTGACGTTTGATGAGGTGGTGGTTCGGGTGCGCGATGATTTTGCGCTTGAGTTCCATATTGATACCGAAGAGGCCAACGCCGCCGGACTGAAAAACGGCGCCCAGGTCGTCATCACCCAGCCCGCTTAACGGAGGCCAGCCATGACCGACGAAGAGATCGAACACCTGGTAACGCGCATTATCCACCGGCTGCAGCCGCCGGTTCTGGTGATGGTCACCGCCGCCGACGGCTACCGGCAGGCGATCCGTCGCCGCCTGGCGGCCTGCGGGCTGCCGCTGCATATCGCGCTGGACGAAGGCACCCCGGACGCCGCATGCTGGCAGGAAACCGGCGCAATCATCCCGCCGTCAGCCTGGCAGGAGGCGCTGCCGGCAATGGCCTGGCGCGCGGCGATAGTGCCGTTTCTCGACTATCCGCTGGCGGCTGACCTGGCGAACGGCAGCCTGCGCAGCGCGTTCGCCAGACGCCTGCACGAGGCGCTGCTTAGCGGCCTGCCGGTGCTGGCGCTACGCTACCACTGCGATCCCGACAGCGAGCTCAATCAGCTGTGCGGCGCGGCGGCCCACTCGACCTATGCCGGGCAGATGCGCGCGACGCTGGCTCGCCTGACGGAGTGCGGCGTCACCCTGTGTGATATGAACGAGCTGCTGGAGCGGCTGACGTCGGGCAGCGCCGCGCCGACGCCGGTGAACGCGACGCGGCGTTATCTTACCGTCACGGATGTCGTGAATAATCCGGCGCTAGCCGCCGCGCCCGATGCCGAGCTGACCGATGCTGCCATCGATTTTTTGAAAAACAGAAAAAAAGAACCTTACCTTAATAAATAGACCCGGAGTTTATTATGTCTTCTAAAAAAAAATGTTGGCTATGGATGCTGCTAGTTATCCTCTCTGAAACCTCGGCTACTTCGACGCTTAAAATGTTCGGCAGCAGCGAAGGCTCAACCAAAATGATGCTGCTCGCGCTGCTGATTGTTCTCTATTGCACCTGCTACTACTCGCTCTCCCGCGCGGTGAAAGATATCCCCGTCGGCCTGGCGTACGCCACCTGGTCAGGCACCGGCATCCTCGTCGTTTCCACCCTGGGAATGGCCTTTTACGGCCAGCATCCGGATACCGCGGCCATTATCGGCATGGCGGTTATCGCCAGCGGCATCGTTATCATGAACCTGTTCTCGAAAATGGGTAGCGAGGAGAGCGCCGCTGCGCCCGCCGAGCCGGTTACGCCTCTCGACAAAAAAATCGCCAACTAACTGAAAGGAATAGCATATGTTTAATCTCGGATTTTTATGGCTGGCGCTGTCAATCGGCTCCGAAATCACCGGCACCTCGATGATCAAAAAGACCAACGGCTTTAGCAAACTGGCGCCGTCGGTGCTGGTGGTCTGCGCCTACGGGCTGTGCTATTTCGCCCTCACCCGCGCGATGAGCACCATCCCGGTAGGCGTGGCCTACTCGCTGTGGTGCGGCTTTGGTATCGTCGGCGTCACCATCTGCTCCATGATCCTCTACAAGCAGAAGCCGGATCTGCCGGCCATCTTCGCGATGGTGCTGATTATCTCCGGCGGCATCATCATGAACGTCTTCTCTACGATGTAAAGCTCGCGGGGCGCGGGTTTCCCCGACGCCCGTTTCGTGGCAGGATAGTCCGATGAACAGAAACGTTGTCGTTACCCGCTCCCTTCGCTGGTGGCTGCCTGCATAAAGGCGGCACGATTCACGTTTCCATTTCAAAGCCGCCGGAAGGCGGCTTTGTTATTTCTCAGCAGCGCCTTTCGGCTTAACCGCATCGTAAGGAGTTTCTGATGAACGCAAACCACACTATTCTTACCGGCGATCGCCCGACCGGCCAGCTGCACCTCGGCCATTACGTGGGGTCGCTGCGCCAGCGCGTGCAGCTGCAGCATGACCACCAGCAGTTTATTCTGGTCGCCGACCTGCAGGGATTAACGGACAACGGCAGCAACCCGCAAAAGATAAGCAACAATATCTTTGAAGTGATGGCCGACTATCTGGCCGTCGGCATCGATCCGCAGAAAACCACGATTTGCCTGCAGTCGGCCCTCCCGGCGCTGGCGGAGCTGAGCGCCCTGTACATGAATATCGTCACCGTTGCCCGCGTCGAGCGCAATCCCACCGTCAAGCATGAAATTGCGCAGAAAGGCTTCGCCCGCTCGCTGCCGGTGGGGTTTCTGGCCTACCCTATCAGCCAGGCCGCCGATATCACCGCCTTTAAGGCCGGGCTGGTGCCGGTCGGCGACGATCAGCTGCCGATGATCGAACAGACCAACGAAATCGTACATAAGATGAATAGCCTGACGACGGCGCCGGTGCTGCAGCACTGCCGGGCGCTGCTCAGCGAGGTCGGCCGCCTGCCTGGCGTTGACGGCAGCGCAAAAATGTCAAAATCGCTGGGCAATACGCTGACGCTTTCGGCCAGCGAAGAGGAGATCCATCGCGCGGTCAGCGCCATGTATACCGACCCCGGCCACCTGCGCGTTGCCGACCCGGGCCAGGTGGAAGGTAACGTCGTCTTTACCTATCTCGATGCCTTCCACCCCGATAAGCCGCTGGTTGCCGAAATGAAGTCGCACTATCAGCGTGGCGGACTGGGCGACCGGCAGTGTAAAAACGCGCTGGAGGCGTGTTTGCAGACGCTGCTGGCGCCGATCCGCGAACGACGGGCGCGGTTTATTGCCGATAAAGGCATGCTGCAGGAACTGCTGCGTCAGGGCAGCGAGCGGGCGAACGGCCTCACGCAGCAGACGCTGCATGAGGTAAAACGGGGTCTGGGATTACCGATCCTGTTCTGAACGAGGCGACTCGCCATCTCGCTTCGCCTGCGGGAGCCTGGCCGGCAGACGGCTTAGCCGCCGCTGCCGCCTTCGTGCATCTTCACGCAGTTGCGTCCGTCGCGCTTGGCGGTATAGAGCGCGCTATCGGCGTCGCGCAGCAGCAGGTTGTAATCAGGGTGGCCGGTATGGATGGCGTAGCCGATGCTGGCGGTAATGGCGATTTCTGTCTCGCCGCCCACGTTGAAGCCGAGCTGGCTGATATTTTTGCGCAGACGTTCAAGGAGCACATGGGCCTCGTGGGCACCGGTTTCCACCAGCACCAGCAGAAACTCTTCGCCACCGTAGCGGAAGATATAGTCGCTGGAGCGGATATTATCGCCGAGCAGATTGGCAACGTGCTTAATCGCCCGGTCGCCCACCTGGTGGCCCCAGCTATCGTTAATCTCTTTAAAATGGTCGATATCGACGATCGCCACCGTCATCGGCCGCTCATACTCGATGGCGAGCGTGACCTCATGCTTGAGGACCACCGGCAGATAGCGACGGTTGAGCAGGCTGGTGAGGGCGTCTTTGCCGTTTTGCATTTGCGTCAGGCTGCTAAAAATCACCCCCAGCTGGCTGCCGATCTGCTGGCAATGAATATGAATGCCCTGCAGCAGGTTTTGCGTCTCTTTATATCCCGTATGGCTATCGGCTGATTTCCAGCCGCTAATTAGGCTATCGACCTCAGTGATTAATCCGCCAATCTCTTCCATCTGCGCGTTCTTATTAAAATAGCGCACGCATTTATGGCGGAACCACAGGCCAAATTCGGATTCAGATAATAACGTGGCGTTAATATCGTTTTTATTTTCGCTAACGATATTAAAAATAACGGTATTTTCCCAGCCGGAGAGCGCGGCCTGCTGTTTACCGTACTCCATCGGTACGTTATCCATCAGGCTGTACAGGCGATAGGCCTCTTCGTTTTTGGTCGCCCGATAGTGCGACAGAGTGTAGGCATGGCACATCATCTCGATCGCCATATTAAACGCCATAATCGCATAGTAGATCGCAGCCACGCCGGTTTGGCGGTCTATCGCGCTGTCGCGAATATATTCGATAACCCCGGCCTTGAGCTGCCTGGCGCCACGCAGCACGGCCTCGGCAGGAATGCCGATCCGCGAGTGAATGCTGCCAATATGGTATTGCCGTTCCGCCAGCGCCTGCAGGCCATCCTTCTCGCAGGTCAAAATGTCTTTGACCCAGCCGGCCAGCGAGCGGCTCAGACGTTCCTGAACCAAATCGTAGGTGAGGTGCCTGGCAATATCCGGGTCCTGAAAAATAAAGTCATAAAAGCGGACCGCCAGCGCTTCAGCCTGCTCGGCGGCAATATTATTAAGCACCGCTTTCACTTCCGGCGTCAGGCTGTCGCGCAGCGGCAGCCATTCCTTAAAAATAACCGCGATATATTTTTTGCTTTCATCTTTCATTGAATAAAGCACTCGCTGACGTTTGTCTCTTTTCAGGGCCGCAAATCATACAACAGTTAGCTATGACCAACCAGATTGAAAATGCATCAATCATACTTTACGCCTTTCCGTGCGGCCGTCGACAGGCGGTTCGCGACGCGGTATCAATAAACCATATTTATAGTATGGATATACTCAATGCAAATGCTAGTATCCAATAGACAGTAGCTATATTTATGCGTGTTTCATTTAAGGCCTGGATTGCTGATGATGACCACATTCGTAGTACATCTTTCTCACCGGTTAGCCGCGCAGCTGGATCCGCGCGCCGGTCGGCCTTGCCCCTCCACTCCTCAATCTTTCAAAGAGATAACGTTCCGTATGGCGGAGGAAAGAAACGCGCATCACTCAGCAATATGGAACAGAGCGAGTAGCGTATGGACAAAATCAAACAGCACTGGGCCTGGTGCCTTGTCGGCCTGCTGGCGGTCATCGCCGCCCTAATATGGTGGGCGCTGCGTCCGCCGGGACTTGCGGAGGGGTTTGCCAGCAGCAACGGCAGGATAGAAGCCACCGAGGTGGATATCGCCACCAAAACCGCCGGACGCATCGACGCCATTCTGGTCAAAGAGGGGCTGTTCGTTCGCAAGGGCGAGGTGCTGGCGCGGATGGATATTCGGGTGCTTAACGAACAGCGCCTCGAAGCCGCCGCCCAGATCAAAGAGGCTGAAAGCGCAGTCGCCGCCGCCAAAGCGCAGCTGGATCAGCGGCAAAGCGAAATGCGCGCCACCGAAGCGGTGGTAAAGCAGCGGCAGGCGGAGCTCAACTCCACCGCTAAACGGCACGTGCGCTCCAGCGCGCTGTCGCAGCGCGGCGCGGTTTCGGCCCAGCAGCTCGACGATGACCAGGCGGCAGCGGAAAGCGCCCGGGCAGCGCTCGAATCCGCCAGAGCCCAGGTGTCTGCGGCGAGGGCGGCAATTGAAGCTGCCCGCACCAGCATTATTCAGGCGCAAACCCGCGTTGATGCCGCGCAGGCGACGGAACGACGCATCCTCGCCGATATTGACGATAGCGCGCTCAAAGCGCTGCGCGACGGCCGAATTCAGTATCGCGTCGCCGAGCCGGGCGAAGTCCTGGCCGCCGGCGGTCGGGTGCTGAATATGGTCGACCTCTCCGATGTCTATATGACCTTCTTCCTGCCAACCGAGCAGGCTGGCCTGCTGGCGCTGGGCAGCGAGGCGCGCATCGTGCTGGACGCGGCGCCAAACCTGGTCGTTCCCGCCCATATCAGCTTTGTCGCCAGCGTCGCGCAGTTTACGCCGAAAACGGTAGAAACCAGCGATGAGCGCCTGAAGCTGATGTTCCGCGTGAAGGCCCGCATTCCGCCGGAGCTGCTGGAGCAGCAGCAGGAGTATGTTAAAACCGGCCTGCCCGGCATGGCATACGTTCGCCTGGATAGCCAGCAGGCCTGGCCCGATACGCTCACGGTGAGGTTGCCGCAATGAGAGGCCCTCAGCAGGATACTTACCCACCGGTCGCCCTGCTGGAACGCGTCGGCCAGCGCTTTGGCGCCACCGTCGCGCTGCGGGATATCACGCTAAGCATTCCAGCTCGTCGGATGGTGGGCCTGATTGGCCCTGACGGCGTCGGCAAATCCAGCCTGCTGTCGCTGATTTCCGGGGCGCGGGCGATTGAACAGGGCAACGTGATGGTCCTCGGCGGCGATATGCGCGACGCCCGGCATCGGCGGGATGTCTGCCCCAAAATCGCCTGGATGCCGCAGGGGCTGGGCAAAAACCTCTATCACACCCTGTCGGTGTATGAAAACGTCGATTTCTTTGCCCGGCTCTTCGGTCACGACAAGGCCGAACGCGAGAACCGTATCGATGAGCTCCTGCACAGCACCGGGCTGGCCCCTTTCCGCGACCGTCCTGCCGGGAAGCTGTCCGGCGGGATGAAGCAGAAGCTCGGCCTGTGCTGCGCCCTGATCCACGATCCGCAGCTGCTGATCCTTGATGAGCCCACCACCGGCGTTGATCCGCTGTCTCGCGCCCAGTTCTGGGAGCTGATTGACAGCATTCGCCAGCGCCAGCCGGAGATGAGCGTGCTGGTGGCGACGGCCTATATGGAAGAAGCGGAGCGCTTCGACTGGCTGGTGGCGATGAACGCCGGGGAAGTGCTGGCGACCGGCAGCGCCGAAGAGCTCAAGGCGCGAACCGACAGCCAGACGCTGGAGCAGGCGTTTATCGCCCTGCTGCCGGCAGCCCAGCGCGAGGCGCACAAAGAGGTCATCATCCCGCCGCGCAGCGCGCAGGACGATGACATCGCGATTGAGGCCCGCGACCTGACCATGCGCTTTGGCAGCTTCGTGGCGGTCGATCGCGTGAATCTCCGCATCGCCCGCGGCGAGATTTTTGGTTTCCTCGGCTCAAACGGCTGCGGTAAATCAACCACCATGAAGATGCTTACCGGCCTGCTGCCCGCCAGCGAAGGAGAGGCCTGGCTATTTGGTCAGCCGGTCGATCCGAAGGATATCGAAACCCGCCGCCGCGTCGGCTATATGTCGCAGGCCTTCTCCCTCTACAGCGAGCTGACCGTCAGGCAGAACCTCGAGCTGCACGCCCGCTTATTCCACATCCCGGATGGCGAGATCCCCGCTCGGGTAGCGGAAATGAGCCAGCGCTTTATGTTAACGGAGGTCGAAGATACCCTGCCCACCGCTCTGCCGCTGGGTATTCGTCAGCGGCTCTCTCTCGCCGTGGCGGTGATCCATCGCCCGGAAATGCTGATCCTCGATGAGCCAACTTCCGGCGTCGATCCGGTCGCCAGGGATATGTTCTGGCAGCTGATGGTCGATCTCGCCCGTCAGGATCGGGTGACCATTTTTATCTCGACCCACTTTATGAACGAAGCCGAGCGCTGCGATCGTATTTCGCTGATGCACGCCGGAAAGGTGCTGGCCAGCGATACCCCGCAGGCGCTGGTGGCCCGGCGCGGTGCGGCAACGCTTGAAGAGGCGTTTATCGGCTGGCTGCAGGATGCTCAGCAGCCCGTCGCTGAAACAGCGCCCGCTCCGCCGGCTAGCGCTTCGTCCGGGACGGCGGCGGCGCAGCAGGCGTTCAGCCCTGGACGGCTCTTTAGCTACAGCCGGCGCGAAGCGCTGGAGCTGCGGCGCGATCCGGTACGATCGACCCTGGCCCTGCTGGGTACCGTTATTCTGATGTTCATCATGGGATACGGCATCAGCATGGACGTGGAAGATCTGCGCTTCGCGGTGCTCGATCGCGACCAGACTCTCAGCAGCCAGGGCTGGTCGCAGAATATTGCCGGCTCACGCTACTTTATTGAGCAGCCGCCGCTGCAGAGCTATGACGAACTGGACCGGCGGATGCGCAGCGGCGAGCTGGCCGTGGCCGTTGAAATCCCGCCTAATTTTGGCCGCGATATTGCCCGCGGCACGCCGGTGCAAATTGGCGTCTGGGTGGACGGCGCCATGCCTAATCGTGCCGAGACGGTGCGCGGCTACGTTCAGGCCATGCATCTGGCATGGCTACAGGAGATGGCCGGGCGGCAGGCCTCTCCCACCCGCGATACGTCGCTGATATCCATCGAGACGCTCTATCGCTATAACCCGGACGTGAAAAGCCTGCCGGCCATCGTTCCGGCGGTGATCCCGCTGCTGCTGATGATGATCCCGGCGATGCTCAGCGCGCTGAGCGTGGTACGTGAAAAAGAGCTTGGCTCAATCATTAATCTGTACGTCACCCCGACGACCCGCAGCGAGTTTCTGCTCGGCAAGCAGCTGCCCTATATCGTGCTGGGAATGTTTAACTTTTTCCTGCTGTGCGCGCTGTCGGTGTTGGTGTTTGGCGTAGCGCATAAGGGCAGTTTTCTGACCCTGACCCTGGCGGCGCTGCTCTATGTCACCATCGCCACCGGGCTGGGGCTGCTGATCTCCACCTTTATGAAAAGCCAGATTGCGGCCATCTTCGGCACCGCCATTATTACGCTGATACCGGCCACGCAGTTTTCCGGCATGATTGACCCGGTCGCGTCGCTGGAGGGGCCCGGCCGCTGGATTGGTCAGATCTACCCGACCAGCCATTTTCTGACCATCGCCCGCGGCACATTCTCAAAAGCCCTGAGCCTGACGGATCTGTGGGCATCCTTTATACCGCTGCTGATTGCCGTCCCGCTGGTGCTCGGCCTCAGCGTGTGGCTGCTGAAAAAACAGGAGGGATGATGCGCGGATTACGCAATATTTATAATCTCGGCGTCAAGGAGCTGCGCAGCCTGCTCGGCGATAAGGCGATGCTGACCTTAATCCTCTTCGCCTTTACCGTGTCGGTCTATTCCTCTGCGACCGTGATGCCAGGCTCGCTGCATCTGGCGCCGGTGGCGATTGCCGATATGGATAAATCGCAGCTCTCCTCGCGTATGATCAACGGCTTTTATCGGCCGTGGTTTTTACCTCCGGAGCTGATTAACGAAGATGAGATGGATGCCGGGCTGGATGCCGGGAACTATACCTTCGCCATTAATATTCCCCCCAACTTTCAGCGCGACGTGCTCGCCGGTCGGCAGCCGGAAATACAGGTTAACGTCGACGCCACGCGGATGAGCCAGGCGTTTACCGGCAATGGCTATATCCAGAATATTATCAGCGGAGAGGTGAACGGCTTCGTTGCCCGCTACCGGGATAACGCCACTCTGCCAGTAGAGCTGGCGGTACGCATGCGCTTTAACCCCAATCTTGAGCAGGAGCGCTTTGGCGCGGTCATGGCCATCATCAACAACATCACCATGCTGGCGATCGTACTGACCGGCTCGGCGCTGATCCGCGAGCGGGAGCACGGCACGGTCGAGCACCTGCTGGTTATGCCGGTGACGCCGTTCGAAATTATGCTGGCAAAAATCTGGTCGATGGGGCTGGTGGTGCTGGTCGTTTCCGGGCTTTCGCTGCTGCTGATGGTTCAGGGGGTGCTGCAGGTGCCGATTGAAGGCTCGATCCCACTGTTTATGCTGGGCGTGGCCCTGAGCCTGTTCGCAACCACCTCTATCGGGATCTTTATGGGGACGGTGGCACGCTCGATGCCGCAGCTGGGGCTGCTGATGATCCTCGTACTGCTGCCGCTGCAGATGCTTTCAGGCGGCTCAACCCCGCGGGAAAGCATGCCCCAGGCGGTACAGGATATTATGTTAACCATGCCGACCACCCACTTCGTCAGCCTCGCGCAGGCGATTCTGTATCGCGGTGCCGGCTTTGCCATCGTCTGGCCGCAGTTTTTAACCCTGATGGCGATTGGCGCAGCATTTTTTGCCATCGCCCTGCTGCGGTTTCGTAAGACCATCGGCGCGATGGCGTGAATAAGCCTTACCGGCCGTCACCTTAGGCGGCGGCCGGTGGATTATTTTTTGCTGTTTATCACGCGACGCAGCAGCCAGGTAAAGCCCATCGCCATGCTAAACAAAATGAACAGCAGCACGACCCAGCTCACCGAGATGCGGACCAGCGTGCCGAAGGTCATCAGCGGCTGCAGATAGACGGTAAACGAGTCGCTTAACGGCTTATCCATCAGCATATAGGCGCTATCGACCAGCCAGACGCAGACGCGACACGCCAGCCAGATAATTGCCGGCCAGCAGAGCAGGACCAAAAAGGTAAGGCGTTCTTGTACGTAGCGAGTGAGGCGGCGCAAAGGGGGCCAGCCAAGCAGGATTTTCATTTATATTCTCATATTGCCACCCGGTGACAGGGGTTATTTAGCCCCGGGAGTGACCGAAACAGGCATTAATATCGGCAGTACGCTTGATATTTTATATCACAATTCGGTTAATCCGAACCCGATCAAGTTAACAAAGTGTTAAGGACAGTAAATCATTTTATTCGCAAAGTCCAGTTATTACGATTTTACGTCTGGAATAGCGAAGCGTTATTTTTCAACTAATTGATAATATTAATTAAATATAATCAATGAGTGAATTAAAGATATTCAGAGAATTAATTAAAAACCGTGGTTTTATATTTAAAACAAAGCTGATTGATATTTTAAATATATACTCTAAATAATTCAAGTTGCAGGACGGCGGCAAGGGAGTGAATCCCGATGAGCTTACACCAGTAAGTGATTCGGGTGAGCGAACGTAGCCAACACACATGCAACTTGAAGTATGACGAGTATAGCATCAGGGGTGGGAAGGCGTCGTACTTATCAGCAGAGTGCGGTGTGTGAGGGGAGATCCGGGCGGCATCAGGCCCTTGTTTTTTTCAGGCAATTGTTTTCAGCCGACGGCTTGATTGATGTATGGCAGTTTATGGCGGGCGTCCTGCGGTCTATTGCTCCGAATTCGTGAGTTTTTTAGCACCCGAACAGTCAGGGATCGCGGCGCGCAGCGCCCGATCCGGGCGGCATCCGGCCGCTTTTCCTGAACCGCAGACAACAAAAAACCCCATGCCTGCGCATGAGATTTCTTTGTTTGTTTGATGCCTGACAGTTTATGGCGGGCCTCCTGCCCGCCACCCTCCGGGCAGCACTGCGTGCTGTGCAAATCCGCTCCCGGCGAATTTGTCCTCCTCAGGAGAGCGCTTACCGACAAACAACAGATAAAACAAAAGGCCCAGTCTTTCGACTGAGCCTTTTGCTTTATTTGATGCCTGGCAGTTCCCTACTCTCACATGGGGAGACCCCACACTACCATCGGCGCTACGGCGTTTCACTTCTGAGTTCGGCATGGGGTCAGGTGGGACCACCGCGCTGTTGCCGCCAGGCAAA